>CAJQGO010000050.1 GCA_905477565.1 uncultured Planctomycetota bacterium | reverse complement strand
TTTTTCTTTCCGACTTTTACTTCCGACTTCTCTCCTCCTTTTCCTTCCTCTTGCTGTTTTGGCTTTGGCAGTGGTGGAAGGCTTTTTCGCAACCGCTGAATCTTTGTATCAAGCGCAGCAGCTTGCGCACGATCGAAGGGACCAACAACAGCCTGTTCTGGGTCACGGGCGGTAGGAAGCGTGTTCGTTCCACCCCCACGACCCGCAACACCCATATGCGTCTCGTCATCGATATCAGCAAAGAACGCACCGAGTGCATAGAAATCTCGACTGGTGTATGGATCGTATTTATGGTCATGGCACTGTGCACAGCCAACAGTGGCTCCAAGCCAGACTCCAGACAAGTTGCGAATCCTATCAGCCTGATAGATCGTTCGATATTCCTTGACTTGCAGCCCACCTTCATGAGATGTCTGCAATAGACGGTTATAGGCACCAGCGAGAAGGCGGTCTTCAAAATGCTCGTCAGAGTTTTTTGCAGAAAAATCACCGGCAATTTGCATTTCAGTAAATCGATCAAAATGCAGATTCTTTTGAAACGCTGCAATCACCCAATCACGATAGGGTGATGCACTATGCGTTTGATCACCATGGTAGCCAACCGTGTCAGCGTACCGGACAAGATCAAGCCACCAACTCGCGAGTCGTTCGGCATGCCGAGGAGAGGCTAGCAGTCGATCAACAAGTTGTTCATATCGATCAGGTGATTCATTCGCAAGGTAGTCATCAACGTCTGATGGCGTTGGAGGAAGACCAGTGAGATCGAATGTGACTCGACGTACCAACGTAATTGGGTCGGCATCAGTTGTTGGAGGAATACCTTTCTCTTCTAACCGCTCGAGAATGAAATGATCAATCCAATTCAAACACCACTGATCGTCAACGGTGTTTGGAACCTTGTGCTTCTCTGGAGAAACATACGCCCAGTGCGGCTGGTATTCTGCACCACCAGCTACCCAGGCACGAAGGATCTCTTTTTGTTTTTTTGTCAGGACGTGGTTGCTCTCCGGCGGAGGCATGATGACATCTGGGTCTGAATCCAAAATACGTGCGACCAGTTCGCTCTCTTCTGCTTTGCCAGGAACAATCGCTCGCATGCCGCTATCGAGTTCTTGAAGTGCACTCTCACGATCATCAAGTCGTAGGCCAGCCTGTCGATCCTCACTGTCAGGCCCATGACAAGCGAAACAGTGACGACTAAGAATTGGTCGAATATCGTGGTTAAATGACAGCGTTTCAGGCTGTGCTGCAAGGCATGTCCCGTGAGAAACACAACCAAGGAAAAGCAGAAGTCCTAAGCAGCAAACCTTTATTGGGTTCTCTCTCCCTCGTTTTTGATGCAGAACTCGAAAATCGCCTGCACTGTAAACAGAGATGAAAGAGCGTCGTGCAATGAGCCATGTGGGCGAGGGTTCCATTGATGTAACTTCAAAGAGTTCTTTGGGAACACCCACGTCGCCGCTTGCCAGGGAAAGCCTTCAAACGCGGATCCTAGAGGGGATCGATCAGCGGGGTCTAACAACCTAATCTTGTAACACTTTTTGGAAAAAGGCAAGGAATTCTCAGCATACGGCAGCTAGGAACAAACCAAGAAAATTTTCTCAGCTGGGCCAATTAGGGCTCTTATCAAAGTCAATCTGGCCTATTTTGCCCCGGGCCCCTTCAGTCTCTTCAGCATCTGGTTCCGGCGCGTGAAAACTGCTAAAAACATGGGCTGATGCTCATACCTGTCGCTAGAGAGTAGCTCGTTGACGCTCCTCACTTCTGACCGTAGGTTTTCTTTCGGTTGATTGAAATCATGCGTTCTGAGATGCGGCGTTCAGCTCACTCGATCCCTCACCATGAAAGGTTCCATACCCTGATGGCCAAGAAGCTTGCTAAGAAAAAAACTGCTAAGAAAAAAATCGTCCGTAAAGCTGTGAAAGCAAAGAAGGCTGGTCGGATGATTTACTACTTCGGCCAAACAAAGTGTGACGGTGATGGAACCATGCGGGATCTCCTTGGTGGCAAAGGTGCAAACCTGGCCCAGATGGTGAAGATCGGCCTGCCAGTACCTTCAGGGTTCACTATCACAACACAGACATGCATCGACTACTACGCAAATCACAAGAAGTTTCCTGCCGGTCTCGAGGATCAGATTCTTCGAAATCTAAAAACAATTGAAAAAGAAACAAAAAAGAAGTTCGGGGACCCGACCAATGCATTGCTGTTGAGTGTTCGTTCCGGTGCTCGTGACAGTATGCCTGGCATGATGGACACCATTTTAAACCTTGGCCTGAATGATGAAACCGTTGTTGGGCTCGCCAAAGCTACTGGTAATCCCCGTTTCGCCTATGACTCATATCGCCGGTTTATCCAGATGTACGGTGATGTCGTGATGGGTGTCCAGAAGCGGCACGAAAATGAAGACGAGCCATTTGATGAAGTCATGGACGGACTGAAGCATCAACTCGGCATCGAAAACGATACAGAGCTTACAGAGGAAGCGCTCCGTGAACTCATCAAGCGATACTTCCGTCTCATTAAGGATCGTACCGGGAAAAATTTCCCGCAGGATCCATTCAAACAACTGATCGGTGCGGTCGGATCCGTATTCGGAAGCTGGATGAACGAACGAGCCATTCTGTATCGTCGGAAGTACAAAATTCCTGATGAGTGGGGAACCGCGGTCAATGTCCAGACCATGGTGTTTGGCAACATGGGTGATGACTGCGCAACGGGCGTTGCCTTTACCCGAGATCCCGCAACTGGTGAAAACACTTTCTATGGCGAATACCTTGTGAATGCCCAAGGTGAAGATGTTGTTGCTGGTGTTCGAACACCTCTTCCCATGACAGCCATGGCGAAAGATCCTGTCTTCAAAGACACCTATAAGCAGCTCGTTAAAGTTCGTGAACGGCTCGAGAAGAAATTTGGTGATGTACAGGACTTCGAGTTCACCATTGAAAAGAAAAAGCTGTACATGCTTCAGACTCGTAATGGAAAGCGGACAGCGATTGCCTATGTGAAGATTGCCCATGACATGGTGAAGCAAAAGCTGATGAAGCCGGCTCATGCCCTGAAGTCCGCTGACCCTGATGCATTATCACAACTGCTTGCACCAATCTTTGACCTTAAGGCTTACGCTGCTGCGAAGAAAGAAGGGCGTCTCCTGACTACCGGACTTCCAGCAGGCCCTGGTGCTGCGGCTGGCCAACTTGTCTTTACTGCAGCCAAGGCAGAAGAACTTGCCGAGGCTGGCGAACGAGTGGTCCTTGCCCGTATTGAAACAAGCCCTGAGGACCTTCGCGGAATGATTGCCGCAGAGGGCATTCTGACGAGCCGAGGTGGTGTCTCGAGTCACGCCGCTTTGGTAGCACGCCAGATGGGTAAAGTATGTGTTGCAGGCGCTGGTGAAATCTCCATCGATTACGGCAAAGGTACACTGACGTGTGCCGGGCACACACTCAAAGAAGGTGATGCAGTTTCGATTAATGGTAGCAACGGTGAAGTCTTTGCTGGCAACATTGAAACAGCTGACAGCGAACTCAAGCAGGTGCTGGTCAGCAAGACTATGAAGCCGAAGCAATCAAAAGTCTTCCAGTACTACGACTTCATCATGAAGCTGGCCGACAAGCACCGAACACTTGGCTTGCGAACAAACGCAGATACGCCAGAACAGGTGCGTCAGGCTATTGCCTTTGGTGCGGAAGGAATAGGTCTTACCCGAACCGAACATATGTTCTTTGAGGGTGATCGTATTGACGCGATGCGTGAAATGATTCTTGCTGAAAGCGAAGATGTTCGCCGTGCCGCTCTCAAGAAGCTGCTGCCATACCAGCGGGATGACTTTGAAGGAATCTTCAAGGCGCTCGAAGGGCGTCCGGCAACTATTCGGCTGCTTGATCCGCCACTCCACGAGTTTGTTCCGCATGATGAAAAATCTCAGGCAGATCTTGCTAAGAAGCTGAAAATAAGTCCTGACGTGGTTGCTAAACGCGTTGCATCGCTCCATGAGTTCAACCCAATGCTTGGGCATCGTGGCTGTCGTCTTGGTATCAGTTACCCAGAAATATCAGCTATGCAGGCCCGTGCAATTTTTGAGGCTGCTGCCAAAGTCCAAAAATCTGGCGTTCAGGTACGGCCTGAAATCATGGTGCCGCTGGTTGGTTTTAAGAAAGAACTGGATAATCAGGTCGCTGTTATTCACGACGCTGCGGAAAAGGTTCAGAAAGAAACTGGCCAAAAGATCAAGTATCTCGTTGGTACCATGATTGAAATTCCACGTGGGGCTCTCACGGCTGACGCAATAGCTGAGACCGCCGAGTTCTTTTCATTCGGCACGAATGACCTCACCCAAACTACTCTTGGTATGAGCCGGGATGACATGGGTTCATTTCTTAACAAGTACACCGAAGAAGGAATCTTCAAGGCAAATCCATTTGCATCGATTGATGTCGCTGGTGTTGGCCAGTTGATGAAAATTGCTGTTAAAAAGGGTCGTGAAAGTCGTCCGAAGATCAAACTTGGTATCTGTGGTGAGCATGGTGGTGATCCACACTCAGTCCACTTTTGTCATGAGCTTGGTCTTGATTATGTGAGCTGTTCACCATACCGAGTACCAGTTGCCCGATTAGCTGCAGCTCAAGCTGCTGTTCAATAACCTCGAGTGATTTGGACAGTATCACTTCAATAAGTAACGTATTGGTATGGATCTTTCCTACGAAGCCACCGCGCTTGCCTTTATTCTGGTAGGCGTGGTGACTTTGTGGGTCACTGAGGCACTTCCGCTCCCTGTATCTGCACTTCTCGCCGCGGCTGCCTGTGTCGTAGCAGGCGTTGCACCTGCGAGTGAAGTATTTCGGCCATTCTCACAGCCACTTGTTTTTCTATTTATCGGCTCCTTCATTTTGGCAGAAGCTATTCGCATTCACCGACTCGATCGTCGGCTTGCGTTCGCGGTGCTTGCACTGCCAATGGTTGGTGAACGCCCAATTCGAATTATGCTTGCGGTAGCTGTTGTTTCTGGTGTC
>CAJQGO010000049.1 GCA_905477565.1 uncultured Planctomycetota bacterium | reverse complement strand
ATGAAAAAGGTCACACAACGTTTCAGCCTAATCAAATGAGACAATATTTTGGCATGGTGAAATGCCTTGATGATAACATCGGGCGTTTGTTTCAAGTTTTGGAGGCCAATGGCAAGCTTGATTCAACAATCATTATGATGACCTCCGATCATGGTGATCTTTGTTATGAGCACGATCGTCTCAATAAGGGCAATCCGTACGAAGGGTCAGCACGAGTGCCCATGCTCATAAGATTTCCAGATAGTTTGTCTGCTGGATTTGTTTATGAACAACCGGTTGGTACCGTTGATATTACACCGACACTTCTTCGCTTGGCCGGCAACAATTTCTCGGCAGGTGATTTCCAAGGAAGGGATTTGTCGGAGGCTTTCCGCCGAGGAGTTTCGAGGGAGACAACGCACACCTTTCTCCGAAACGCAGGAACAAAGGCTAGTTGGATCTGTGTAGTCGATTCACGCTATAAGTTAGTCCTTTCTGTAAATGATCGACCTTGGCTCTTCGATAGCCAACAGGATCCTGATGAATTACATAATTTTTTTGGACGACCAGGCAGTGAAGCAGTGACACGTGCCCTAGCCAAGGCTTTAAAGAGCTATTCGGTTGCAAGTGGTGATGCGTTTGCAAAACAGCCAACAATTGCCAAGTCCCTGAACCTTTGTTTGCAGTCGGGCTTGTAAGCGTTGTAGTAAAACATCAGGTGTTTGGCTTGAGCACACTAGGACAGCCGCGGCACTTCAGCTAACACCAAGTAAGAAAAGTCATTTTCTCAATGCGGAGACAAACGATGCGTCGATATGCTTTAGCACTTGTCTGTTTTTTTCCAGGAGTACTTTGGAGTAACAACCCGAGTAATGGTGCTGAGCAACCGAATGTGGTGATGATCAGCATAGATGATCTGAATGACTGGACTGGGTTCCTGGGGGGACATCCAGATGTGTCAACTCCAAATATGGATGAACTCGCAGAGCAAGGAAGGAACTTCAGTAACTCACATTGCGCGGTGCCGGTCTGCTCTTCTTCACGTGTCAGTGTTATGTCGGGTGTTGCTCCGACAACGCATGGTAGTTATGAGATAGGCCCAAGGTATGACGAATTGCCAGCGTTGAATGATGTCCCAACCATGCAACGGTATTTTAAAGATCACGGATATTACACGTTGTCTGGCGGAAAAGTGCTTCATCATGGATTCACCGGTAGGCTTTCCGAGGCGATTGATCAATCACTGGGAAGAGAAAAGGGTCGACGTCCCAAAAAAGTGATGAATAGGCCTGCCAGTTGGAGTGGTGCATGGGATTGGGGCCAGTACCCCGATGAAGACACAGAAATGGCTGATTTCAAATTAGCGCAGAACGCAGCAAACTTTCTCGGCAGTGATTTCAAACCCCCATTCTTCCTCTCAGTTGGTTTTTTCCGGCCACATGTACCTCTCTTTGCTCCACCATGCTGGTTTCAAAAATATGACATCGAGGCGATTAGTCTCCCCCATATCCCCAGTTGGGATCTTGATGATGTACCAAAAAACTTCTTGAATATAAATAGTTATGCAGTTGCTCCTACCCATGCTGAAGTGCTGAAGCACGGAAAGCAGCGAGGCTTAACTCAGGCGTATCTTGCTTCGATTAGTTTTGTGGATTCATGTGTCGGTCTTGTAGTTGATGCACTTCGAGCGAGCCCACACGCCGAAAATACATATGTTGTTCTATGGAGCGATCATGGTTTTCACCTTGGTGAAAAAAACCATTGGGCAAAACGTACCTTATGGGAAGAGTCGACACGGGTGCCACTTCTTATTTCTGGTCCGGGCATCTCACCTGATATACCGTGCGAACAGTCAGTAAGTCTGATCGACATTTATCCAACGCTCATTGACTTATGTAGTCTTCCAGAAAACGAAAAGCTCGAAGGAGTTTCTCTGGTTCCCCAGCTGGAGAACTCCAAAATGGTAAGAGACAGGCCAGCAATTACATCCTCATATTTTGGGAATCATGCTGTCAGGAGTCATTCTTGGCGACTCATAACATATGAGGACGGTGCAGAAGAACTTTATGATCATCGAAGTGACTCCGATGAATTTCATAATCTCGCAAATGATCCACGATATAAGTCAATTAAAAATCAATTGCGTCAGTGGCTCCCAAAGTCAGAAGAGCCAGAATTTAAAAAAATATCAGAACGAGACAAACGGCTAAAGAAATAGCAGAATTTTATGCCATGCTTCCTGACCCAAGACCTACGCATATGGAAAAAGCTCGGGATCAAGCTGCTTCAGAAGAGCTCTTAGCTGTGGCAAAACTTTGCGGGTTGCAATAACACCTTGATGCGCAATAGCAGATGCATTCTGGAAATCAGTCAACTGAAAGGCTGATACATCAGGTTCGATGGTAAGGTCTGCGTCCTCAGCACCCATCTTTCGAATATTTCTATCTTGAGCAGCTCGTACTCTCCCTAGAGTCTGAAACATACTTGGTGTATTCATTTCTTCAGTAGGGGTCGCAGGGGTATTTCCCACAAACGAATGTCCGATCTTTGCAGCGACATCGACAGCAACAATGAAAGTAGCTCCCTGATTTACCAGTACATCAGCAGGAACATTGTTGAGGATTCCTCCATCGACAAGTGCCATGCCATCTCGACAGATGGGTTGTGAAACACCGGGTAGATTAATGCTTTCTAGAATTGCATTTGCAGCGTCTCCTCGCGAACGATGCACTTGTTCTACAGTCACAAGGTCAGCGGTTACTGAAGTAAATGGAATAATCAGCTGCTCAAGAGTCCAGTTGGAAAGATGTGAGCGAAGCATTTCATCCCAGCCACCACGACGAAATTTTCCAATCATATACCAGGCATCACCGTAGGGAAGAAACCCATATCTTTTATTTGGTTTTAAATCACTGGCAAACGTTTCAATCAACCATGCGCTATCGTATCCAGCGGCATAGGGGACGCCGGTAAGCGCACCGGCACTCGTGCCAGAAAGAAAATCAACAGGTATGCCCTCTTCGTCGAGAACACTAAGGACACCTAGATGGGCCATGCCTCGCGCCGCACCGCCACCAAGTGCAAAGCCGATGCAGGAGCCACGAAGATGCCGAATAATTCTCTCAATACC
>CAJQGO010000048.1 GCA_905477565.1 uncultured Planctomycetota bacterium | reverse complement strand
GGACACCTCAAAGACAATCAGAAGCGAAGTACTTGATATTGTTATTACTGAAGGTCTTCTTGCGACATTCTCCGAAGGCTCCTGTGCTGTCCTGCATGCCGTTCGTCGTGACTACATTCGAGACTTTGAACAACATGCTGCGACACCAAGTTTTCTACTCTATGAGTTTTGGGATAAACAAATTGAACAGTTTCTGGAGGTGCAGGGACAACTCGATGAGGAAGTTGAGGAAACACGCCTTGCTCTTCGCATATCTGCTGATGAAGCAACGCTTACAAAATTAGCAAGTGTCTCAGGAAGACTTCTGGCATTAAGAAAACGAGTCCTACCTGCTCGTAGAGTTTTGGAAGAGTTAGTCTCTCGAAAAACCACGCTCGTTAGTGAAGCTACACTACAATTTATGGGAAACATGATCGGGACACTAGAGCGACTTCTTGCCGACATTACCGCAAACCGAGAAATCCTAGAAAGTGCGATGAATTTTTCTCTCACTGTGATGACCCATCGTACAAACTTGACAATGAATCGCCTCGCTGTTGTGAGCACTATCTTCTTGCCACTTACTTTTCTATGTGGTGTCTACGGAATGAATTTTGAAATCATGCCGGAAACTGCGTGGGTGCACGGATATAAGATGTTCTGGATCGTTTCAGCAATAATCACCGTTACGTTGACATTTGTGCTTCGAAAAGCACGATTATTATGAAACTGTTTTCTGTCACTGGAAATTGTTACGAGAACGTATCGTTGCTTCTTTATTTTCAATGTTTTGGTTGATAATCAAACGACCACAACTACTAATTATTCGGGCTGTAGGGATTGGGTTGGTTCATCCAACTACAAAAACCTTACTTTCTGCATCAACTTTCCGCCTTTGCGATGTATCGTTGATATGAAGCAGCAGGTAATACGGGCCTTGCTGCAATCTGTTTAAAAGATTTGTAGCGTTACTTTATGGCTGACAACGAAGAATTCATCTCAGAATTTCTTATCGAGGCGTCAGAAAATCTAGACCAACTCGACCAGGATCTTGTTGCGCTTGAAAAGAATCCCCATGACCCCAACCGGTTGGCGAGTATTTTCCGGACAATCCACACGATAAAAGGGACGTGTGGTTTCTTTGGATTCACAAAGTTAAGTAATCTGTCGCATCACGGTGAACATCTTCTTGGTCTCCTTCGTGATGGAAAGTTTACCTTCAATGAACAATTGGCTTCCCTGCTTCTTGAACTTGTAGACGCCATACGAACATTCTTATCGTCTATTGAGTCAACAGGCAAAGAGGGCGATGCCGCATTTCCCGATCTTTGTCAGAAACTCGATGCTGCCTGTCTATCAACTGATACTCCATCCGTACATGAAACAGCAGAACGAACTGCAGCGTCAACTGCTAGCACGAACCAATCGAATCAACCAGATAATCAGATCGTATCGGCTCCTTTAGCAGAACCCGTCGCATCAACCACTCCGAATGATCTTCCTGAAGCCGATAACTCGACATCTGGAGTAAGCTCTGACATTTTGTCACGTCCGGAAAGTACTCGTTCTGGCAACACTTTCGACTCAACCATACGAGTTGATGTCCAACTACTCGATACCATCGTCGATCTTGTCGGTGAACTCGTCTTGGCCCGCAACCAACTGCGAACAACGGCTACTGATGAACCTGCATTATTAGACGCAGTCAATCGAATTCACACAGTGACGGGTGAACTGCAAGAAGTGGCCATGAAAACACGAATGGCCCCAATCGACCAACTTTTCAATAAGTTTCCCCGTATCGTTCGTGATGTAGCGTCAGCATGTGACAAAAAAGTTAATCTTCATATCGATGGCTCTGATACTGAGCTTGACCGAACTCTTATCGAGAAAATACGTGACCCACTTACTCATCTCATTCGAAATGCGATCGATCATGGCATTGAGTCAAAAGACATGAGATCCGTCACTGGTAAGCCCGCTTTGGGAGAAATCTCTTTACGCGCTTTTCAGGAGAGTGGCCAAGTCACTATTGAAGTATCGGATGATGGAGCAGGTATCTCAGTCGATGCTGTGCGTAAAAAGGCAGTTGAAAAAGGTCTCGTCACGGACGATGTAGCTTCCGCTATGTCTGACGAGAGAATCTTTCAGTTTATCTTTGAACCCGGATTTTCAACGGCCAACGCCGTGACTGACATATCGGGTCGCGGCGTCGGCATGGACGTTGTGCGTACAAACATCGAATCTATCGGTGGAACTATTGATATCAGTAGCCAGCGTGGTATTGGCACTGTCGTTCGCGTGCGAATTCCCCTCACTCTTGCGATTATACCTGCTCTAATTATTTCAAGTGGTGGTGAACGTCTTGCGATTCCCCAGCCATACATTCAAGAACTTGTAGCTCTTAGAAAAAATGGTACGAGTCATATGATTGATGGCCTTGAAGGTGCTCCCGTCTTACGACTACGCGATCGACTCATTCCAGTCGTGTACCTTGACCGTTGGCTTGGTCTACGTAACTGGGAAAAACGGCCAACCTCAGGCACTGTTGTTGTTGTCAAAGTAGACAACCACGAATTTGGTCTGGTGGTAGACGCTGTCACGACGTCTGAAAACCAACACAGTCATGCTACAGAAACAACTGGCCTCTGGTTTATTGTTGTCAAAGCAATCAGTAGCCTTTTAGCACCGATGGGTATTTATTCTGGCGCAACTGTCATGGGTGATGGTAGTGTGGTCCTCATTCTTGATCTCCGTGGAATCACGATGGCCGCTGATATTCCAGCCCTCACTCGTCGTGCAGGTGATCTCCAAAGCACATCCGAGGAACCTCAAGATGTTGTTCAGGAATCCTCTCGCTACCTTGTGTGTGAAACTCATAATGGCCACCGTGTTGCTGTTCCTTTAAACCAGGTGCAACGCCTCGAGAATTTCCTTCAGTCGGAAATTGATGCCACCGCAGACTCCTGTTTTGTGAAACGGAATGGTGAACTGACACAACTCATCGACCCCGATCGAGTCTTGCATACGTCGGAGGAGCTCGAAAAAGAGACTGTCGGACTATCTTTAGTCGGTATTATCCTTCCCAATGAACTAGGAAATAAGGCGCTTGCAGTTCGCAGAATTATTGATGTTGAAACAGGTCATGGCCAGCTTGAGAAGACAGCAATGAAAAGTGGTCTCTTGGGTACTCTTCTGGTTGGAGGCAGCGCAACTGAAGTGATGGATGTTGTTGCCGTAAGCCAGTGGTCAGAGGAGAACCCTCTCTTATGAATTCCATAATGAATACGTCGGAAGACGGTACAGATCAGAAACGCTGTTGTACATTTCTTATTGAAAATACATGTTTTGCAGTTGAGGCTGATTGCGTAACTGAAGTTTTACAAAGGGGTGTTATCAACAACGTCCCTTTGGCGTCACCCGCTATCTCTGGATTACTCAACCTTAGAGGTCGAATCGTCCCAGCTATTGATCTTCGAATTTTCTTAGAGTTTCCCCCTGCCCCACACACTATCAAGCACATCAGTCTCATTGTTGATATTAGCAACGAATGGTACTGCTTTTTGGTAGATAAACTTCTCGATGTGAAGACTTATGCCCCCCATCAGGTTTCACCGCCCACCAATAACTCTTCGAGCGTTCTCACAGGTGTGCTGCCTGATAGTGACCAATTAATCCACTTTTTGTCACCAGAGAAAATACTTAAAAATCTCCTGGATATTCGAACCGAATCACTGTCTGTTGGCTAAACACAAACCACTAACTTCCTTACCTATTTACCGGTACTACCATGACGAATTCTGATTTACACGCTACCCGTGACCGTTCTCACACTGACACATCCACCTTGAGGTCAAGGATTTTTGGATTTTCCAAAGATCGTCTGCTTTGGTCACTCCTTGCCGTTTCTATGTTGCCTCTAGCCTTCATGGGATATGCAACCTATTCGTCAGCAGCAAAAGCTATTGAGGCCCAATCACTACGGAAATTACAAACAGTCAATACAATCACCGCAAAAGCTGTTGATAGTTACTTCTCTTCCATGGAAGAACAGCTCAAAATTACTGCTGAAAACAGAATGACTCTCGAAGCACTTGAAGCCTTCACGACTGGCTTTCAAAAAATCGAGAGTGATGACAATCTTACGGAATCATCAATCCAAGATGCTCGGAAAAGTCTCTCGACGTACTACACAGGTGAATTCTCTAACGAATACATGAGACAAACCGAAAACGAGCCACCGACTGCGAGTTTCCTTGAGAATCTATCGGATTCATCAGCGTATCTCCAGTATCTATATATCCGGAAGAATGAAAATCCTCTCGGTTCGAAAGAATTATTAAATGCTGCAGATGATGAATCTTCGTACACAGCAGCTCATTCCTTATATCATCCTATCTTTCGAAATTTCTTGAAAAGACTCGGGATTTATGACTTTTTCCTTGTCGATACTGACGGAATAATTGTCTATTCTGTATTTAAAGAGTTAGATTTTTGCACTTCTCTGAAGACTGGGTCTTTCGCAGGCACAAATTTTGCAAGATCTTTTCAGGAATCTGTAAGTGGTGGGCGTCGTGACACTGTCTCCTTCGCAGACTTTGAAAACTATTTGCCATCTTACGAAGCACCAGCCAGCTTTATTGCTGCACCAATTTATAACGGCCGAGAACTGAAGGGGGCTGTCATCTTTCAGCTCCCTGTTGAAAAGATCACGTCAATCATCAGTGAGACAACAGGAATGGGAAAAACTGGTGAGACATATGCGATTGCTAGTGATGGACTTTTCAGAAGCCAATCACGCTTCCCGGAAGATCTTGGTGTTGAATCAACTATTGTGAACCCAAAGGTGCGAGTAGACACTGATGCTGTTCGCTCCGCTTTAGATGACGGTGAATCTGGTGCCGCAGAAATAAAGGATTACCGCGGTGCCGACGTCTACTCGTCCTGGCAACCTGTAACTGTCCACCAGGATTCTCGAGGCGGAGATAAAAATGTAACCTGGGCTCTTATCTCGGAAATTGATAAGGCTGAGATTCTGCAACCAGTACGAGGCTTATTTAATTTTGCCATATCGATCTTTATTCTCAGCACCATTGGCGTTCTGTTTGTTTCGGTGAGCATTTCGCGCAGGTTTTCCAGGGAAGCCCGTCGTCAAGCATCCTTGGTGAGTGGCATCATAGATAATACGAATGCACTAGCGGGCTCTTCTGAAGAGTTAACGAGTGTGAGCCAACAGATGAGTGCGACTGCTGAGGAAACAACTGCTCAGGCAAACCTCGTTTCTTCAGCCGCTGAGCAAGTCAGTGGTAATACCAAACTTGTCTCATCATCTGTTGAAAACCTAGTTTCGAATATTGATGAAATTGCTCGCAGTGCGCAGGATGCTGCCGCAGTTGCTCGACAGTCTGTCGATATGGCTCAGAAGACATCCTCAACAATGGATGAACTTGGACAGTCAAGTAGCGAAATCGGTCAAGTTATAAAAGTCATTACTACCATTGCCGAACAGACGAATCTGCTTGCGCTTAACGCAACAATCGAGGCTGCTCGTGCAGGTGATATGGGAAAAGGATTTGCTGTTGTCGCTAATGAGGTCAAAGAACTCGCTCGGGAAACAGCAAAGGCAACAGAAGACATCGGAACAAAAATTGAGGCCATGCAATCTGATACTGAAAAAGCTGTGACAGCCATTAGTGAAATCGCATCAGTCATTGAAAAGATTGATCTTCTCCAAACGAAAATTGCTACTGCTGTCGAAGAGCAGTCAGCAACGACGAGTGAAATCAGTCGGAATATTACCGAGGCAACAACCGGCTCTACTGAGATCGCACAGAATATTGTTCAGGTAGCGCATGCTGCACAAAATACTGCTGAGGGAGCAAACAACACTCAGCACTCTGCACAAGAACTTTCACACATGGCTCAAGGGCTACAACGATTGGTTGATGAATATAGGCGATAGGACAATCTAGAGAATGGCTGCTAGACTGATCGAGATTAAGCAATGCGAATGACGCCACAACACTGAACTCTAGATTGGCTTAAAAGCTTATTTATTGCTCTAGCAGACACGCTAGGATTGAAACCGTGCACGCACTTGTAATTGACGACTCAAAACCAGTACGAAGTATTCTTACCAAAGTACTAAACGGTTTACAGTTTCAATGCATTGAAGCTCAAAATGGGGTCGAGGCGCTCGACAGGCTTTCGCACATGCCTCAGCCTGCACTCATAACGCTCAACCGTCACATGCCTGAAATGGATGGGTTTGAGTTGCTTGGTCGAATTCGTCGGAGCCAACAGTATAAAAATCTTCCTGTTGTGATGATTTCCACTGATTCAACGAAAGCAAGCATCGAAGCAGCGATGCGACTCGGTGCGACGGACTTCATTGCCAAGCCGTTCACGCCAAGTGAACTTATAGCACGACTGGATACCCTTGGCCTGACTCAAGAGAAAAATAAAAAGAGTGAGCCACAGCCAAAGCCTCGGCATCCTCTGTCACTTGATTCACAAACGAATCAATATGTGAAGACTGATTTAGAAAAAAAACATATCCGGCTTCTCTTAGTTGATGACTCCGCAGCAATACGAGGAATACTTTCCAAGACACTTCGCGAAATCCCTGGCATCAAAGTTATCGGGACTGCTGCTGATGGTCAGAAGGCACTAAATTTCTTGGAGAAAGAAGAAGTCGATATTGTCCTTCTTGATATTGAGATGCCTGTCATGGATGGCATTGAGACTCTTCGCCATATTCGAAAAAAATATCTTCGACTACCCGTTGTAATGTTTTCAAGCCTTACCGAGCGAGGAGCGAAGGCAACCTTGGAAGCACTGGTTGCTGGTGCAAATGATTACGTCGCAAAACCAACCGCTACAGATAAAGATAGTATCGTGGCGAGAATTGAGTCTGAATTAGTCCCAAAACTCAGGGCAGTCTATCGCCCTCCTGGAAAAAATAGGCGCAGTGACACCAACACGGCCTCCAAAAAATCGACGACCCCATCACCTAGTAACAAAAAATCACAGAATATTTCCGTGATTGTTATTGGCGTATCAACAGGCGGACCGAGCGCTTTAGCAGACATTCTTCCACATCTAACTGTTGCAGATGCTCCACCTATTGTGGTTGTGCAGCATATGCCCAAGGAATTCACCGGACATCTTGCTGAACGACTATCCAAAATGTGCAAGCATAGAGTGAGTGAAGCTAGTAATGGGCAAGCCCTTAAACAGGAACACATCTACCTAGCTCCTGGAGGCTCGCACCTCGAAATTCAAAAACATGGCAAAGAGGCCAAGCTTGCTCTCCATGACGGGCCGCCTGAGAATTCATGCCGACCATCCGCTGATGTACTTTTTCGCTCCGCTGCCAAAATATTTCATTCAGACACGCTGGCCCTTGTGCTTACCGGCATGGGGAATGATGGCCTTCAGGGATGCAAAATTATTTCATCGGAGGGTGGTGTCGTCATTGCGCAGGACGAACCAAGTAGTGTTGTATGGGGCATGCCTGGTCATGTTGTTCGAGCAGGCCTTGCCGACGCGGTGCTTTCTCTCGATCGTATTGGACCAGATATTGCGATGCGTATCCGTCGACAACAGCAGTAGTCTTTTCCAGTTTCTTCATTTCCTGAATTATTAGATGAGCATTTACACATGCAGGTAAGCCCTCCGCAGTTCTCTTACCTCCGTGGGCTGCTCAAGAAAAAAACTGGGGTCATTATCGATGAAAGCAAGCAGTACCTCGTAGTTGCCCGCCTCTTACCGATTGTCAGGCAACGAAAACTTCCGAGCCTCGACACTCTCATTGATCGCATTCAGACAGCCAGTGGCAGTTCACTTGAGAATGATGTCCTGAACGCCATGATGACACATGAAACAAGTTTTTTTAGAGACAAAACCCCTTTTGAAACCTTAAAAAGCATCATCCCTGATTTCGTAAAGAAACGATCTGCTACGAAACGACTCACGATCTGGTCTGCGGCATGCTCAACAGGACAGGAACCATATAGCATTGCGATACTATTGAATGAGAATTTTCGCGATCTTCTTGCCTCATGGAAGGTTCGTATTGTTGCTACTGATATCTCCAATGTCGTTTTGGATCGGGGCCGAGAAGGCGTGTACAGTGAACTCGAAATCGTTCGTGGTCTCCCACAGCCGCTTCTCACTAAATATTTTCATCCATTCCAAAGTAACTGGAGCATTACTCAGTCATGCCGGCAGTTTGTGGAATTCCGCCAGCTAAACCTCACTGATGCATGGCCAGTCATGATGCCCTATGACATTGTTTTCCTGCGGAATGTCCTGCTGTATTTTGACACCAAGACCCGAGGCGAGGTACTCGAAAGAATGTCTCGTGCTGTCCGCCCAGATGGCGCACTGTTTCTTGGTGGTGCAGAGACCATGCTTGGCTTGAATACCGGCTACGAACGACTCGCAGGCAATGGGTGTAGTTATTACAGGCCTGAGCCTTTATGAGGACGGCCCTCGCCATTCAAAGCCAAGAATCGAGACATCGTCTAACGGGCCTTTTGGCTCACACCAGGCTTGAATACTCTCCAGAAGTTCTCCCACGCCAGCATTAAGATCACGAGAGCGATTCAGTCCAATGACTTCCTTTAATGACGCGTCTCCGAACTGCTCGAGGTCCTTATCCATTGCCTCCGTAACTCCGTCAGAGTAGAGATACACTCGGTCTCCTTTTTCGAGTTGGATT
This sequence comes from uncultured Planctomycetota bacterium, assembly GCA_905477565.1. Classification (GTDB taxonomy): domain Bacteria; phylum Planctomycetota; class Planctomycetia; order Pirellulales; family UBA1268; genus UBA1268. Next base: position 356 of record CAJQGO010000048.1, on the reverse strand, counting down.
GTATTTTCCTCATATTCAGCCTCGGGAAAAAAACCAACTGGAAGACTATGGAGTGTCTCAAACGTAGCCTCACCTGCAGTTGTGATGCGAAGCAATGGCGGATGCCCACTGGCTGTATACCGCATCTCTCCTGTTTTAGAATTCACGACGCAGTAAATAAAGGTAAAATAGAGCTCAGAAAAGTCTTGTGATTGAAATTGCTTGTTGAGCTCGGTGGCAACCTCTACTGGTGAAACAACCTCTGTTGATCCATCTTCACGAAGCCGCACCAAAACAGAACTGTCGGATGCCTTTGGTGTCAGGAATCTTCCAACCGTCACTGAAAGCAAAGACGAGGGCACTCCATGACCACTTAC
>CAJQGO010000047.1 GCA_905477565.1 uncultured Planctomycetota bacterium | reverse complement strand
GCTTCATACGATTCAATCGCACCTCTTCGAAACTTACCTGGCAAGACGGGATTCTTTGTGTGTGCTTTTTCCTTGCACTCATAACTGCCTGGTCATCAGGAGCACGTGTACTATGACGGCCCGGGGTGTTTTTGTCTGTTTCTATTTTCTCTTTTGCTTCGAATGCCTTGCCGAGGGCAAAGACGCACTGCCAACATTTGCAGGCCCGGCAATGGGCACGACATATCGTGTCACACTAAAGGAGCACATACCTGAACAAACACTCGGTGAAATCCATCGCCAAATTGATCAACTCCTTCAACAAATAGACTTATCCCTGAGCACATGGCGGGATGATTCATTGGTAACAAAGATTAATCAGGCAAACGCCCACACGCCTATCCTGCTTGATTGCCACCTTAGCAACGTGCTTGCCATTGCGGGACGCCTGTACGAAAAGACTCAGGGACACTTTGATGTCACAGCCGCCCCACTCATCCGGTGGTGGGAGCACACTAACGTCGCTTCCTCTTCACATTCGAGCGGACGTCATCACGGGGTGGCCCCTCCAGCAGTAATGGAACTTGTTGGTTTCGACAAATTACTGATCGACGAGGCTGGTAATTCTGATTACGCTTCCCTCCAGAAAACACACATGGCTGTTGCTCTGGATTTCTCTGGCATGGGAGCTGGCTATGCAGTTGATGAAATCGGAGCACACCTTTTGTCACTCGGCTCAACGGCCCATCTCGTGGAACTAGGCGGCGAAGTTCGCGCCTGGGGACAGCCAAATCTCGTTGAAGAATGGCATGTGGCTCTTCGGATCAAAGAAACCGAACCAGCAGAAATTATTAAACTTCGCCATGGTCAGGCAGTCGCTGTATCAACATCTGTTCGAGGGAAGCGGGTCGTTAATCCCACGACAGGTGAAGTCGTCAAACTTCCTTCAAGTGCCCCAGCGGTCGTTGTATACGCGGCAACGTGTGCTGAGGCTGATGCACTAGCAACTGCTCAGGTGCTTGCCCGCTTTCAAAAAGAAACACAGAATTCGTCACCAGCAACTCAATAGACCGATACTTCCTCGCTCGGTGCAGTGCCGTTTTATTGTGGTACAGCGACCATCACGTCATCCACCCATGCCTCAGTATTGACAGCAAGCCGGATCCGACGTTTTGTCTCATGACCTATACCAGGTGATGTCATACGTCCAATCTCACGGCCATCTATTTTCACTGACATCGTGTCTCCTTGAATAACGATCTGCAAATTATGCCAAACATCCGTTTTCAATTTCATAGGGACAATTTCTGATTTGGTGGCAACAAGCTTTTTCTCTGCCTTCGTTAGCTTCTTGGCTTTGTTCTTTTCATGTATTTCCTTACGCATACGTCCAGTTTTAAGATCAACTATTTCAAGCGACGTGGGTTTTATACGTGCCATGCAGATATGGCCGGCATGCACGGAAGGTTCGCTCATGTCTGCAATATTGACTCCCAGATCACCCTGTTTTGGCAACATGAACCTGGCAGTGATGCTAGCATCCTGAAAAGACACATCCTGAGTAACCGAGACACCATGGTCCGCTACCGCTGCACGTTTGACATACATTGCATTGTCACGTAGGAAAACCTGCTTCTCACCCTTTGCACGTGTTTTACTATTCGTGCCCCATCCATTCCCGGGGTCCTCCTTGCCTTCATTCTTCTCGTCACGATTGAATTGATCTTCAAAATTAGTTTGAGGAAAAGAAGCTTCGGGCGCCGCAAAAGCAGTGTTTATAACGACCATCGTTCCGATCGCAACAAACAGACCGGTCAACATGTGGTGTAATATGGTTTCTTTCGCGAAATATACCTTCACAGTGGTGCCCCCATTTTTTTTGGAATCTATCAATGCGAACATTTAATATACTCTGCGGCGTAGCCCTAGGTCTGATTATTTCTGACTTTCCTCTCCTCGCCAGTACCGAAAAACAAGATTTTGATTCTTCGGTTGTTGCGGAAGTGTATAAACACGCATCGGGTGATGATCTATGGATCTACCGTTTCGACCCCAAGGGAGATGAGCTTTCTGCTGAACAGCGGCCGGCGGCAATATTTTTCTTTGGCGGCGGGTGGAATGGGGGCTCCGTTCACCAATTTGAGAAACACGCCACCTATCTTGCCCAGCGTGGCATTGTCACATTCCTTGCCGATTACCGTGTGAAATCGAGACAAGGCACAAACCCCGACGCATGTGTTCAAGACGGAAAATCTGCGATTCGATGGGTTCGCGCTAATGCGTCTCGGCTTGGTATTGATCCGAAAAGAATTGCTGCTGGCGGGGGTTCGGCTGGTGGCCATGTAGCTGCGGCTACCGGAGTCTGTAACGGGTTTGAAGACCCAGATGACAGCAATGCAGAAGTCAGTTCGAAGGCTAACGCATTGCTGCTGTTCAACCCTGTGTATGACAACGGCCCCGAGGGGTATGGGCACTCCCGCGTCAAGGAACACTTCCCCGCTATCTCGCCAGCTCACAACATCACTCCTGACGATCCACCGACACTTGTCTTTTTAGGATCTGACGACAAACTTATCCCTGAATCAACAGCCAAGAAATTCGATAATGACCTGAAAAAGGCAGGCATTGAATCCGAGCTATACATCTACCCAGATCAACCGCACGGGTTCTTCAACGAGAGAAAATCACAGCGATCTTTCGTAGATACGATACTGAAGATGGACCATTTTCTTATGCACCTCGGATGGTTAGACGGACCACCAACACGGTCAGTACTAAGAGGGCTCCTCGAGAAAATACCATCCACGCCAAACATCGTATTCATCATGTGTGACGACCTTGGCTACGGCGATGTCCACTGCCTAAACACCGAACATGGCAAAATTCAAACACCTCACATCGACACGCTGTCCAGCGAGGGAATGACTTTTACTGACGCCCATTCGGGGTCGGCCGTCTGCACGCCAACCAGATATGGCCTGCTTACCGGACGTCATTGCTGGCGAACAAAACTTCAGCATGGTGTCGTTCAGGGATTTGCCCCGTGCCTTATTGCAGATGGCCGTCCGACGGTGGCAAGCTTTCTACACGAGAAAGGGTATCAGACGGCACTCATTGGGAAGTGGCATCTCAACTATCAATACAAAGACCCAAGTACTGGAGCGTTCCTCAAACGGAAGAAGAACACATTGCCGCCTATTGGTGCCACAATTCCGGATGGCCCGTTAGCCCATGGATTTGATTTTTTTCATGGCTTCCATCACAGCCGTGACATGGATGCCGTTGTTGAGAATTCTCAAGTAATCGGACACGACGATGCGATTACGATGCTTCCTCGTTTGGCTGAACAATCGGTTCGCTATATCGAGAATGCAGCTGCAGACGCTCAGCCATTCTTTCTTTATGTACCACTCAGTTCTCCACATACACCAATTGTGCCGAGTCCATCCTGGCAAGGAAAAAGCGGCATCAGTGACTATGCTGACTTTGTCATGCAAACAGATGACGTTGTGGGGCAAATAATCGAAGCTATCGACACCAACAATCTGGCAGAAAAGACAATCGTTGTTTTCACAAGTGACAATGGCTGTTCAAAGGCTGCAAATATTGATGAACTTGTTGAAAAGGGCCACCACGTCAGTGGTCCATACAGGGGGTCGAAAGCTGATCTCTGGGAAGGAGGTCATCGCGTTCCCTTCTTCGTCCGTTGGCCTGGCGAGATACAACCAAACTCATATTCAAACCAGACAATCTGCCTCACTGATTTCTTTGCAACTCTTACAGACCTGCTGATTGACGACACTCCTGCCCAAGCTGCCGAAGACAGTGTGAGTTTTTTCTCTGCGTTCTATGGGCAGCCTATCACCACGGAGAGAAGAGGGCTTATCCATTCTTCCATCAGTGGTCACTTCGGGTATCGCATGGATCACTGGAAGCTTCTTCTCTCCCGAGGATCTGGTGGCTGGACCGCCCCAAAGGAGAATGACGCCAGAGAACAAGACCTCCCCGCCTTCCAACTGTACGACATGACAACTGATCCCGCTGAAAGCCAGAACCTCGGAGGTGAACAACGCGACATCGCCCAACAACTCTACACCCTTCTCCGCAGCGACATTGAACGAGGACGAAGCACAGTTGGACCTGAATCACTAAATGACACGGATCAGATAAAAATCTGGAAAAGTGGGCCACCGACGCCGGATCTCTAAATACGGCTGAGGTTTTTCGGAAAATGTATACAGCCTCTTACTCTTCCTACTATATTGACGATATCTTGAATGTGCCTGAAAATGCAAGAAGTTCTTCGCACCAGCCAACTGCATGCAGGTACGCTTCAGCACAAAGAACACTTTAACGTGACCTATCCTCAACTCAAAGAAAGATCACAAATGACAGCGCATCGCGAATCACAACACACCGCAGCAACCACACCACGTTCCGTCAATCGCCGTAATTTCATCACAAACTCAGCAGCTGGTGTCACTGCTGCTACCACCCTTGCTGCGGCTCGAACAAGCAGCGCAGCCAAGGCAAATGATCGCATCCGTATTGGTTTTATCGGCCCTGGCGGAAGAGGCTTTGGCGCCCATGTCAAAACACTCGTGAAACTTCGTGCCGAAGGCGCAAACATTGATCTTGTCGCAGTCAGTGAGGTCTACAAAGCGCAAGAGGACAAGGTCTGTGAATATATTAAGACTGAAACAGGCATTGATCCCAAACGATACGTTGACTACGAGGACATGCTTGCCGACGACTCAGTTGATGCCGTGTGCATCGGCACCCCTGACCACTGGCACCGCCTACAAATTGTTGCGGCCCTCAAAGCTGGGAAGCATGTCTATGCGGAAAAGCCAATGACGAAGACTGTCGATGAGGCACTTGACGTCGTGAAGGTTTGGAAGGATACAGGTCGGGTCATGCAGGTTGGCGTTCAGTCAACCAGTCTTCCCGTCTGGGATCAGGCAAGAAAGCTGATTGACGGAGGAAAACTCGGTAAGGTTCTTGGCTACCAAACCGAATATTTCCGTAATTCAAACGTCGGACAATGGCGATACTATGAATTAACAAAAGATATGACCCCAAAGACAATCGACTGGAAGAGATGGCTCGGTGTCGACGCCGGGCTTGCCGAAGAAATTCCGTTTGACCGCGCGATCTACCGTCAGTGGCGATGCTACTGGCCATTCGGTTCTGGGATGTTCACCGATCTCTTTGTCCACCGCACAACCGCCATGCTGAAAGCAACAGGGCTTCGCTTTCCGGCACGTGTTGTGGGCGCTGGAGGAATTTACCTTGAACTGGATACCCGTGATGTACCGGATGTGGCAACCGTTGTTGCTGACTACAACGAGGGCTGCCAGGGCCTCATCACAGCAACAATGTGTAATGAAAATTCTCGAATTAAACAGACCATACGCGGTCATAACGGTGCGTTTGAATTCGGAAACGGAGAAACGTTCAAAGAATTCGAATTCCTCGCCGAACGTCCTCAGGTAACACTCGACAGCTCAATCAAGGATGAAACAATCAAGAGTGATATGGAAGAGGGAAGCCTCGCCAAAGGTGGCACCACAAAACTGCACTTCCAAAACTGGCTCACTGCCATGGAGGCAAACGACCCTAATGCCTGCAACAACCCTCCTGACCTTGGTGCTGCTGCCGTAACGACTGTGATCCTCGGTGCAATGAGTTATCGCAATGGAAAGGTCTACCATTTTGACGCCGAACGTGGCCGATATACCGACGGCAGTCCTGCCTGGGCCGACCGATGGGAAGCCCTTTCCAAACATCGCGGCCAACCGCGACATGTGCCCGGCTGGCAGGCTGGTGAAACGGGCAGTGAACTCAAACCCAAGCCATACCAGTCTTTGGCAGGACCATGGATTGATGGAAAAGATCCTGCGATTTCGTAACACGTTGTCTACGCAAAGCTGGGATCGAACTCACACCACAAGCGTGGTCTGCCGGACAGGCCACGCTTGCTTGTTGGTTTCATTCGTTGTCTTCGGCAATTCGCTTCTGCTGCTGTACGATTGATACTGCGCGAATATCACCAAAAGCTTTCTGCTTAATCCTGCTGGGTTGAATAGTCACTGTGTAGTTACCCATTGTCTCAAGATAAACATACCCACTGTGAACCCATCTGAAATTTTGAAAGTGGCCAGTCTCTTTCACGACGCAGTCCACTGCATCACATTCTTGGCCATCTCTCACAAATAAAATGCGGCCTTCACTTCCCCCCTGCCCTTCTCCACAGCCCTGAAGAAGAGCAACTGAATACCACCCTGATACATCAACATGACACTCCCACATCGCGGTATCAGCCTGGTTGGTCCAAAACCCAACGGTATTCTTATACGGCTGTGGTTCGAAACGTAATTTATCACCGCCAGTACGTGCTTCGCAGGCCCTGAGAAATATCGACCCATCAGAAGTGGGTTTTATGCTCTGTAGTTCTGAGATGAGAATCGGTGCGGAATCGAATTTGACGAGGAGTTCTCCGTCCTCTGGAAACGGCGCATTCCACTCGAATCGCCACTGCGTTGGTTCAGGATGGACTTTTACTTTCATGCCCGGAGCGTTGATGCATTCCACACTCGCAAGCGCGGCACAGAACCGGGGGGTCATCACATGCTGCTGCTTCCTTCCGACTCCTGAGGGGACGATCTGTAACTGCCTATCTTGTCGGACGGCCGAGGCAACACCATGAAACCCCGGCTCACTCAAATTGAAAGATACAGTGGACGACATGGAGTTCGAGTCACTCGCCTGGGCAGAGCCCGTGATACAAAGAGCACACCCAACAAGCAGCCTGGCCACTACCAGTTTTCTTACTACCATCTGTGATCATCTCCTTCTTGGATCAAATTGTCTTTACTTTTTGGTTGGACAATTTAACGAACAACTCGCGCACCCGCCCCAGAAAGAACTTTTTCAACTTCTTCTCTTGTCGCCATCGACGTGTCGCCGGGTGTTGTCGACGCCAGTGCACCGTGGGCCGCTCCATAATTCACTGCCTGCTGCGGATCATTAAACTCAAGAAATCCAAAGGCTAATCCACTCGCAAAACTATCTCCGCCTCCTACACGATCAAGAATCTCCAGCTCCAGAAATTTCTGGCTGTCATACATTTCACCATCGTGCCAAAGGATAGCAGACCAATCGTTACGGGTTGCGGTACGAACTCGCCTGAGTGTTGTTGCTGCAACCTGAAAGTTTGGAAACTCTGTGACGGCCTGTTGTATCATTCGCTTGAAGGCATCTGTTTCAATTTCACTAATTGCCTCATCAACACCTTCCACCTGGAATCCAAGTGATGCTGTAAAGTCTTCTTCATTACCAATCATCACATCCACATGTTTTGCAATCTCTCGATTAACCTCACGTGCTTTTTCGAGACCACCAATACTTTTCCAAAGACTGGGACGATAATTCAAGTCGTAGGACACAATGGTGCCATGCTTTTTTGCCGCTTTCACCGCTTCAATTGTGAGAGCTGCTGTTGTCTCTGATAAGGCCGCGAAGATACCCCCAGTGTGAAACCAACGGGCACCAATCTCCCCAAAGATTTTTTCCCAATCGACGTCACCCGGTTTCATTTGACTCGCGGCGGTGTTGCCACGGTCTGGGTTACCCACGGCACCGCGAATACCATGGCCACGCTCTGTGAAGTTGAGCCCATTGCGTACAGTTCTTCCCATGCCGTCATCGTCACGCCACACCAGAAAGTCTGTACAGACGCCACCTTGCAAGATGCAATCTTCAATCAGATGGCCAACCTCGTTATTGACAAACGAAGAGACCACTGCCGTACGGAGACCAAAGCATTTCCTGAGACCTCGGGTGACGTTATATTCTCCCCCACCTTCCCATGCTTGAAAGTGCCTTGCGGTTCGTATGCGACCCTCTCCCGGATCGAGACGCAGCATGACCTCACCTAAAGATACTGCATCAAACCCACATTGCTCTCGTGCTTTCAGTACCAACGCCATACATACACCCCTTTTTCAATTATTCTACACAAACGGTTGCCAACCCTTGTTTGTCGATAGGATTGGCACCAGCCTCATGAGCAATTTCATTGAGGGCATCAACTTCAGCTACCGAAAACAGCAATCCACCTGCATTTTTACTACGACGCGCAAAGTTTGCCTCAAGTTGTCCTGGGAGCAAACACGAATCATTCCCGTGGCCCAAGATGTCCTCAATAACAACTTTGATGTTTTCCGCCTGAGTTCGATTCTCTGCGAATTCTCCAGACGATAGTGCCTCTGGGTGGATCACTTGAAAAAAGAAATTGCACGTCTGCTTTTCACCCTCTACTGGCTGTCGACTTCGGATCGTTGGCAGAGACCCACCAATAAAAGCGGCGACAATTTCATTCATGAGTGCCAATCCATATCCCTTGTGTGCACCGAATGGGACCAATGAAACGGCAGCGTTGGGATCCGTTGTAGGATTTCCATCCTTGTCAACGGCTGCATGGGGCGGCAATTGCTTGCCTTCTCTCTGAAATTGCTGCACTCTTCCCATAGCGATGACCGATGTTGCCCAGTCAATTACAACAGGAAACCCAACAGCATCAGTTGTTGGGAAACCCCAGGAATGAGGATTTGTTCCAAGCGTCGGATAGCTTCCACCGAAAGGTACAACCTCGGCGAGAGATGCTGTGCAGTTTGTTACAGCTATATATCCTCTCTTCGCAGCCTCCATCACATAGCCTCCACCCCATAAATAGTGGAAGGCATTATCAACTGATACTGTTCCGCAACCGTGCTTTTCTGCTAGTTCAATACAGCGATCAATCGCCTCCCATGCCACTGCCTGACCAAGTTTCTTTTTCGCGTCCCAGACTTCCACGGCATCAAATCTATTTTCGAGTCTCTCTATTTCAGCCCCAGGAACGCAGCCGCCGACAGCAGACCCAAACAGATCATCGAGATGTATCGCTTTAATCGCATTATGTGTGCGAATGCCATGGCGCGTAGCAGCCGTAGCGAGCTTTGCAGCCTGCTCTGCCTCACTCGAGGTAAAACCTCGCTTGTGATATGCCGCGCAAACAATACGCTCATGCTCTGCAACGGATACAACATAAAATTCTTCTGGCATTGTTTTTTCACAGGCTTGAAAACCTGGCCTTTCCAAAAACACGATCACTCTACGAACCGCTGTACGGCAACTTCTGGATTTACCTGTGCTAGTGGTGGTTCACCCCTCATGGCGTTCATAAGATTCGTAACTGCTGCAACTGCCTGACGCTGAACACTTTCACGGGTTCTGGACCCAATGTGAGGCGTTACAAGACAGTTTGGAAGGTGGGTGAGTGGATGATCTTTCGAAGGTGGCTCTTCGTCAAGAACATCTGTTCCATACCCACGCAGCGCACCTGACCGAAGGGCTTCAGCAACATCGGCTGTATGAATAATTTCTCCCCGTGCACAGTTTAAAATAATAGCATCCGGC
>CAJQGO010000046.1 GCA_905477565.1 uncultured Planctomycetota bacterium | reverse complement strand
GTAAACGGCTCATCGAGCAGAATAATCCGGGGCTCAGTGACAAGACAGCGAGCAATTTCAAGCCGTCTCTTTTCACCACCTGAAATGTAATGTGCTTTCGACTTTCGAATCCGTGTGATGTCAAACTGTTCCATTAACTCTTCACTTCGGCGACGGCGTTCTTTGGCTGGCATGCCAATGAGTTCCATAATTGCCAAAAGATTTTGTTGGACTGTCAGTTTGCGAAAAACACTCTGCTCCTGAGCAAGATACCCCATACCACCATCACGCGACCGCTTAAACATCGGCCACTTTGTAATCTCTTTATCATCCAGAAGCACACGGCCGCCATTTGGAATAACGAGTCCACACGTCATGCGAAAACTTGTTGTCTTCCCCGCGCCATTGGGGCCAAGCAGACCGACAATTTCACCCTGCTGAACTTCAAATGAAACACCGTCGACCACTCGACGACGTCCATATACCTTCACAAGTCCTTCAGCTTTTAGCAGTGACATGATCCGTCCTTGATTTCACTTCGTATCCATCTGGGAGGCACGCTACCTGACCTACCGGATAAACTTCATCCTCGCGAAGTTTGGCCATGAGGGCAATCGCAACTCGCCCAGTATAGGGAGGGTAACCGTCACGTGCCGGGATGCTGTCACCATATGTGGCCAAACAATCGATATTGCTCGGCCTAGAAGCAGTCGCCGATCAACATAATGGACGTCAATCCAAAGTCGCCCATCTTTACTGGCAGCCGAGTTATCCCCCAACACGAAGAACTGATCAGCCTCAAGCGGAAATTCGAGGATGGGTTCATCGCGTATTTCACCTCGGCGACCAAAACCAACAGCGCCAATATAAAAGATATCACGAAGAACTTTGATTGAGGAGACTGCGACGGAGACAGGCTCTTCTTCTGCTTTCACTGTAATACCTACAGGCGCGAGATCTGATGGTGTAGCCGAACCTGGCTGGACAACGTCAAGTCGAGGATCACGAGTTGCCTCCTTTTCGATATCGGAACTCCACATAACCGGTGTAGCTGTTGGCATAAGTTTTCTATCAACAAAAAGCCGAAGTTCATCGTCAACATTTGTGAACAGTACCTCCCACGAGCCCTTACCCTTTATAGGAGTTAGTGTTGATGCTTTTACACCACTCGCAGCAACAAGTGTTGCCGTACCGTCAGTGAGGTCAATTGAACAAGAATGCTGCTGCCCACCATCAACAAGATCAAGTACGATGCGACCACTGTCGGACTTGCTTTCAATCGCACATTCAACAGCAAGATCACCTACCCAATGACCACCCTGACTGATCGCGTTATAAGCCTGAAAGTCTTTGACGAGAGCAGGTCTGACATCTTTACGAACACTCATTCCGAGCCGAACTTCTTTCCAGTCATCTGACGTCGGATTGAATCGCTGATACCGAAGGCTTGCTGACTGTCCTGCTGAACATGTTGTTGTGAATTGACGCCGGCCCCTCTCTGGCTTCCACACACTCGTATCCGCCCAATCAGTCCAGGCGGAAGGCCACTCCTCTGTCTGCATAAGAGAGGCCGGAAAGTTACTGTCGTGGACGACTTGTAACATGGCCTGCATCACATGCGGTGGTTTCCGGGCAATCGTAGCTGGCTGTCCATCACGACTCGTCCAGATGTCTCCTCCAGCAATACTTACCAATTCATTCGGCAAACCGACAAGTCTTTTGATGTAGTTTGTATTTGCCCCTTCAGGATACTTGAAGACGATAACATCCCACCGATTTGGTTCTCGAAAGTCGTACGCAAATTTATCAACAAGAATTCGGTCGCCGTTGTACGAGGGATAGCGTGCATCGTACGTCACAGAAGGCCCTTCACCCTCAATCAACTTCATCACATTTCCACAATTCGGGCAGGTTGCTGAGGCAATCATCTTGCCGGCAAGTCGCATTTTTAGCACCGACAATCTTCCACTTGGTGACTCGAGGTCGGCAAGCTGTTGCTGCGCCACGTCTCGCTGCTGAAGCCCTGCGGATGAATCATCAGCCAACCGTCGTAGCCGCTCAATCTCGCGATTCACTCGACCTAATTCGGTTCGCAGGGTGTGCGATTGATCATCTTCTTCTCGGCTGGCTCCAGCCTGAAAATTAAAAGCACACTCGCTGCAATCAAGATCCTTATGGCGACCCATGAGTGTTGGAGCCATGGAGCCAGTTGGTATGACAAAAGCTTCTGCCTCAAATGCACGGAACAGAAGAGCCAGCGTAAATGCAATGACGAGAGACTCGACTGTTTCTCTTCCAAATCCTAGAGGACCACGAACAACATCGTGTTGTGTCGGCCCATCAGCAGTTTCATCTGAAAGAGCTGGTGACACCGGTTGGTTCTTTTTGTTTTTCCCATCTACCATCGTGCATTATTCCTTCGATTGGGAGCTGAGTGCCTGATCAACCGCCTGGCGTACGTCATCATAGGTAAAAGATCTTCCGAGTTTTTCACTGGCATACTCATCATCAAATTGATGTACCAGCGTACCATTACGACCCCAGACCATAACCACGGGGACACTCGTAATGTTCATTTTTTTATACAAGGCATCTGCCTCATCACGATTGAGGAGGTTCTCAATATCGCCCGCCGAAACCTGTTCCAAAAATTTCTTCACTGGCGGGAGTACGTCTTCAGGCGCACCGAACCCCTCAAAGTCGAACGATAGTGAAAGACAGGCCACTGTGTCACCATAGTCTTTTTTAAGGTCGACGAGACCCGGAAATTCCTTAACACATGGTGGGCATGACGTGCTCCAGCAGTCGAGGACAACGACCTGTCCACGATGCGACTCAATCCGGTTGACTATTTCCGAATGATCCGCAATGGAAACAGACACAGGGTTTGCGACTGGCTGTTGGACGACACCCTTTGGACCATGATCAGCTGGTGGATCACAATACGACCCACAGCCGACAATCAAAATTGCACCGACAAACAACATGAGCCGCTTTAGAAATTGTGTATTTCGTGTCATGCTACTGCTCATGTCATCGCCTACAGGACCATCGTTTGAACATATTCGACATCGACCGCCACATCCCTTGGCTGGTCCTCGTGACCTGATTGTGGCCTGCCCTGCTTTTCGCAGTAAAGTGAATCTATCTAATATCGTACGAACCTGTGGATGTTTTGGCATCCGTCATTTAATTACCTGCGGTTCCAGCAAGCTCGATGAGAAAATCGCTCGAGAAGCAGCGCAGGAAATTTCAATCGAGGTTCATCGAAGCCTACCGCCTGTCCTTGATAAAATGAGACACGCAGGCTGGGAGCTGGTTGGTCTTGAGCAGTCAACGCATTCTGAATGCCTCTTTTCATTTCCGTTTGTAAGCAAGACTGTTCTTGTTATTGGGAATGAGCGACTCGGCATCGACCCAGAGATCCTAGACCAGCTTGATCGTGTTGCAGAAATTCCAATGGCCGGATTACCTCACAGCCTGAATGCAGCCACGTCAACCGCTGTCGCCATCTATGAGTATTGTCGGCAATTCCCAAACGGCACACCAAATCCTCCGGCAGATGTGGGCTCATGACTTTGGTAATTGGCATTGATGAAGCGGGTTATGGACCGAATCTTGGCCCACTTGTTATCGGTGGCTCATCATGGCAAATCGATCAACTACAAAGTGACCATTTATCCACACAGGCAGCGGAACATTTCATTAAATTACAAAATGATATTCATGATGACTATCGTGCAGGACGAGGACCACCTTGGGGTGATTCAAAAAAAATATTCAGTCGGAAAAGTACAAAGTCCGAAACCCTTGAACCATTAGAGCGAGGTGTGTTCGCGGCAGTTCAAATAGCAACAGACACGATACCCAAAACCAGTGATCATCTTCTCTCATTACTTGCACTGAAAGCACCCGATGATTCCGAACTCACCTGCTGGAAAAAACTCAATGCGGTAGCACTGCCGCTTGCAACGAAAGCACCACGCGCTATCGAGCAGTCTGATCAGGCAACCAAACAATTGCGGACTCATGGCATTCGACTGACGGGTCTGGCGTGTCGATGGATATTTCCAGAGACGTTTAATGCTGCACTCGACAACGGAATGAACAAGTCAGACATCCTCTCACAAGCATCCCTGCAACTTGCCTTTGACCTTCGCAATCAGCACCCTCACACGCCTGCTGTTATCTGGTGTGATCGGCATGGTGGCCGCAAGCGGTACGCAGGCGTTGTTTCACACTGCTTTGATGCGGCGAGAGTCGAGCCACTATCAGAAACAGCTCGCTGTTCTCATTATCGTATTCATGACAGAGAATGTCCTACCTTCATTCATTTTTCTGTAGGTGGTGAATCTCAGCTGCCTGTCGCCGTTGCGAGTATGACAGCGAAATATACCCGTGAGCTCGCCATGGATGTGTTTAATTGCTTTTGGACAGATCACATACCATCACTCCAGCCAACGGCTGGCTATCCAGTCGATGCCCGCCGCTGGTGGCACGAGACAGAAAAAGATCGTCACCGCATGAGTATCCATGATGACGTCCTCTGGAGAAAATCCTGACTTGCTCAAGAACGAGAAGGTATTCACAATATTTTTATGCACATGCTCCCAACACAGCTCTACATTATCCGTCATGCGTGGGCCGAAGAATGCGGCCTTGATCAAGACGATTATGATCGTCGGCTGACTAAAAAAGGTCGTAAGCGATTCGAACAGTTCATTCGCTTCATGCAAGGCTTTGGACTGGAGGTTGACCTGGTCGTTACAAGTCCGTTGGTACGAACACGTGAGACAGCAGAAATCATGGTCGATGTGCTCAAAACTCCTCGCCTTGAGATTCATGACTCGCTTGCTCCCGGGTCGGACTGGCAAGAAATTGCAGAATGGACAACTGAAGAAAACGTAGCCAAAGTGGCATGGGTGGGTCATGCTCCGTGTGTTGGTCGACTTGTTGCAACGTCGATTGGAGACGGCAACGCCGCTATTCGCATGCAGAAAGGGGCCATTGCCTCAATCTGTCTGGATAACGGGTTCAGTCAGCCGGGAGAACTTCAATGGCTTGTCACAGCACAAGTCATTGAAGCAGCGGTTTAGCTACCGCATACTTTGAATTGAAGATAGTGAATCAATATGGAACGATCTCAAGGAATACTTCTCTGTCCTTTATGAGGAATCTCATCATGAATTGGCTCAAGAACTATCAAACGAAAGCTGTCTGTATAATTTGTCTCGTAAGCTCAAGCACATGGTTTATTGGATGCTCTTCGAAGGAGCCGCCTCCGAGTGAAGTTATTGAAATTGAGACTATCGAAATTCTTGATCTCAATAAAAATGATGAAACATCAGAACCAAGTACTGCTGAAAAAGAAGTTGACAAAGCTCGCTCTGCCCGGGAATCAGCTGATGCAGCAAAGGCTGCTGCTGATCGAGAAATAGAAGCTGCTGAACAATCAGTCTCTCCATCAGATGAGCCGCCTATTGACTCAAAAGAATCCGAAACTGCTGAAAAAAGTCCTCCCAAAGAACCTCCCTCCGATGCCAGTAACTAAATCACCGCGCCTACTCCTACCGGATGCCGATATATCCGGCCCTTTGTTTGTTGGAATTGATTTAGGTGGCACCAATATCAAGGCAGCACTGGTTGATGGGCAAGGACAAATGGTGGCATTTCATACCGAACCAACCAATGTCCAAAATGGGCCGGATGATGCTGCTATCCGAATGGGACATTCTGTTGAACTTTTGGCACATTGTGTTGGGCTTGCTCGCTCTGACATAGCGGCCGTTGGTCTGGGCACTCCAGGCCCACAGGATCTCTCGACAGGCGTTTTGCTCAAACCTGGCAACTTTCCTGGCTGGGAGAATTTTCCGGTGCGCGATCGTGTCGCGGAGCATTGTGGCCATGCCGTTACCTATGCAAATGATGCGACCGCAGCTGCATACGGAGAATTCTGGGTGGGTTCCGGACGAGATGACACGAGCCTCATCCTCCTGACACTTGGTACAGGAGTTGGTGGTGGCATCATCATTCACGACATGACAATAGAAGGGGCACACAGCCATGGGTCAGAGTGCGGACACATCATTGTCGACTCATCACCTACTGCTCGTATGTGCCCATGCGGGCAACCAGGTCATCTTGAGGCGTATGCAAGTGCCACGGCACTCAAAGCGAGAGCCTCTGAGCGAATTCGGGATGGCGGTGTCGGAACTCTTGCGGATGCTGTCAACCAGGGAGAACCTTTAACACCCATTCTGATAGGGAATCATGCTGAACAAGGAGATCAACTGGCAATGAGCCTCGTCATGGAAACGGCTGATTGGCTTGCTATCGGGATTGTGACACTCATGCATACTATTGATCCATCGGCTATCATCCTAGGAGGAGCAATGACGTTTGGTAGGGATGAACACCCCGTTGGACGAGCATTTCTCGATCGTATCGACACGTGTATTCGCCGCCATACATTTCCAACACTCGCAAAAAAGACAGCTCTTCGATTCGCTACGCTTGGTGGTCATGCAGGATCCATTGGTGCAGCTGGCCTCGGTCGACTCACGTGGAAGCAACAGAACTCTTAAACGCACACCTAGACGCCCCCATCATCTCTCGGAAAGATTTCCTGAATGCCGTTTGACTGCAAGCATATTCGCAACTTTTCAATCGTTGCTCACATCGATCACGGCAAAAGTACCCTGGCCGACCGGTTGCTGGAAAGCACTGGCACGGTTGAGAAACGTCAACTGAAGACACAAATGCTCGATGACATGGAGCTTGAGCGGCAGCGGGGTATCACCATTAAAGCTCGAGCCGTTCGCATGGAATACCGTCACAATGGAGAACTATACGAACTCAACCTGATTGATACGCCAGGCCACGTCGACTTTCACTACGAGGTCTCCCGCTCTCTCGCCTGCTGTGAGGGAGCTGTTTTGCTCGTGGACGCATTCCAAGGTGTTGAAGCTCAAACAGTTGCCAACGCCTATGCCGCCATTAATGAAGACCTTGAAATTGTTCCTGTCGTTAACAAGGTTGATCTTGTTCATGCACGGGTTGATGAAGTCCTTCTCGAGATGGAACAATCGCTTGCGATTGAGCCTGACGAAGTTATTCGAGCAAGTGCAAAAACTGGCATTGGTATCGACGACCTGTTAGCTGCCATCATTGATCGGATTCCACCGCCGCAGGGTGATCCAGAAAAAGTATTGCAGGCACTGATTTTTGACAGTCACTATGACAGCTATCGCGGTGTCATCACCTACGTCCGAATCATTGATGGCACTGTTACGAAAGGGCAGAAGATTCGCTTTCTGAAAACCGGTGTCACACATGAAGTCCTTGATCTTGGACAGTTTGTTCCTCAGCGTCGATCATGTGACCAGCTTGCTGCCGGCCAGGTAGGGTATCTGGTGTGTAACATCAAAGATGTGGAGCATGTACATATCGGTGACACACTTTCAGTCCCTGGCAAGGACGGAGCGGCAGCCGTTGCTGGTTACAAACCACCGCAGCGAATGGTCTATTGTGGCCTCTACCCGTCTGAGGGTGAGAACTTTGAGGAGTTGAGGGAGTCCCTTGAACGGCTGGCTATCAATGATCCTTCGTTTGAGTTTCAGCCTGAGAGTAGTGAGGCACTTGGGTTTGGTTTTCGCTGTGGGTTTCTTGGCCTTCTGCATATGGAAATCATTCAGCAACGACTTGAGCAGGAAGCAGACCTGGACCTCGTTCAGACTGCACCCAACGTGACGTATCAGCTTCTTTTAAAGAATGGTGAGACACTGGAAATAAGAAATCCCCAAGATGTTCCTGATACAGGACAGATCGAAGAGTTTCGCCAGCCGATTGTTCGGTGCAATTTTCTTGTCCCGGTAGAATTTATTGGTCCTGTCATGCAGCTGTGCAGTGACAGACGTGGAGTATTCCTGAAAACTGAATACCTTTCTCCAACACGAGCGATGCTTTCGTTTGATCTTCCTCTTGGTGAAGTGATCTATGATCTCCATGACAAAATTAAGAGCGTGACCCGAGGATACGGCACACTTGACTATGAACTACAGGGATACTTTCCTGCTGATCTTGCCAGACTCGATATTCTTGTTGGTGGTAAAAAGGTTGACGCTCTTTCGATCATCTGTGACCGTAGAGATGCTGACAGGCGAGGACGAGCGATTGTCAAGAAACTCCGCGGTGAGATTGATCGCCATATGTTTGAAGTCGCTTTACAAGCTGCAATCGGCACCAAAATTATTGCTCGAGAGACGATCTCTGCACTACGAAAGAATGTCACGGCAAAGTGTTACGGCGGTGACATCTCTCGAAAGAAAAAGCTCTGGGCCAAACAAAAAGAGGGCAAGAAGCGGATGAAGAGTATCGGCTCAGTCGATATTCCTCAGAAGGCATTTATGGCGGTTCTCGAAACCGGTGCAGAGAGGCAGTAGGGAGTCGGACAGTTCTCTTCTCGCTTTTTTTCAGGACATGCTGTCGCTGGTACTTATTTTGAAGAAGC
>CAJQGO010000045.1 GCA_905477565.1 uncultured Planctomycetota bacterium | reverse complement strand
ATGGCAACCTCGTTTTGATAAACAGCTAGAAGATGACTGCGGTGGTTTCGGGTATTCGCAAAGCGTGTCACTTCTTGGCGAGCCAGGGAGTGGTACGTTTCAGTTTTTATTAACTGGCCGGCACATGACTTTGAGGTGTGACGGTGACTCTGCTGATCATGTTGCCTTCGGTGGACCTATTTTCTATGGCCATGATACCGGTAGCTTTACTGAAGAACCCACTCATCCAGGCAATGTTTTTTGGCCGCAAGCAGTCGCTGCGAACAAGGTGTACGCAATGCTTGATAGGCACCAGCAGGCCCAATCACTTGCTCCGCGGTCACCGAAAGAAAACGCCATTGGCTTTCACGGAAAAGCTGAGCGACCAGGGCTATCAGTCACAGACCTTACTAAAGAACAAAAAGATGAGCTGGGGAAGGTCCTCAAACTTCTTCTGGAACCATTTCGACCAAGTGATCAGGCTGAAGTCGACCAATGCCTTGCCTCACAGGGTGGAATTGATGCATGCCGCCTGGTTTTCTACCAACAGAAAGACCTTGGCAATGATGGCGTGTGGGATAACTGGCGTCTCGAAGGACCGTCATTTGTCTGGCATTTCCGAGGAGCGCCACACGTCCACGTCTGGGTAAACATAGCTGACAGCCCACAGGTTCAAACGAATGCATGACTGTTGTATTGTTGGAGGCGGTGTCATAGGCCTCTCGATAGCCTGGGAGCTCGCTCGACGCGGCAGAACTGTATCTGTAGTCAGTTGTGATGCCCTCCGGCATGGTGCCAGTTGGGCGGCAGCTGGCATTTTCCCGGCCCAACCACAAGACACGCTTACAAAACTCCGGGGAACACCCATTGAACGATTGACTCAGTACAGCGATCGACTCCATCGACAATGGGCGGAATCACTATTGGAAGAAACCGGCATTAACAATGGTTTTCATCGCTGCGGCAGCCTTGCCATAGCGATAACAGAAGAAACAAACTCTGATATTCTCACCAGCGTTGAAAAGTGGAAACGCTTGCAAGTTAAGCATGAACCTATTTCTTTGAAGGACCTAAGGCAACTCGAACCTGCGCTCAACAGCGGCTTTATGGCTGACCACCTAAGAAGCGCATACTATCTTCCGAACGAGACACAAGTCCGTCCCCCACGGCACCTAAAAGCCTTGCGAGAAGCGTGTTTGAGACGCGGAGTGGAAATAGTAGATGACGTACGAGTACAAAACTTTACTTTTGACTCAGGCCGGATCGTCACAATGAACATTGAAGGCCGAAACGTAGCACGATGTTCAATGCATGCGGCCCAATTCTGTATTGCGGCGGGTGCATGGTCAGAGGATTTACTTCAGAAGCTTAATCTCAACGTGCCAACAAGACCATGGAGAGGGCAGATTTTGCTACACAAAACTGACCCTGGACTGCTCCGTCATATCATTAATATCGGTTCTGGGCTTGATTACATAATTCCACGAGATGATGGCCATCTCCTCGTTGGATCGACAATTGAAGATGTTGGATTTGACGTCTCAACTACACCTTTATCTCTCGACCGACTGAGCACGATTGCTGGAGAACTTTTCCCCGATCTCATGTCTCGCCAACCGAAAGATTTTTGGGCTGGACTAAGACCAGGCTCACCTGATGGGCTTCCAACAATTGGCCCTGTGCCGGCGGTAGACAATGCGTGGCTAGCGACTGGACACTACCGCTCCGGTTTCCATCTCTCCACAGGTACAGCCCATCTCATCGCTGATTCAATGTGTGGAATCTCAACTGAACTGCAAATGGACTTCTTTTCCGCTGAACGAGCGGGTCTCGCAGAATCCACAAGCCTCGTCTCCTGACAACTCTAATTTGGCTGCGAGAAGAAATCGGTCCTCCATTGAGTGATTCAATGGGGCAGGGGTTTGGGCCGCCAAAAATATCCACCGCACAAACACACAACGAAAGCAGACTAAGAAATTCACGTATCGCTTGAGCAACTCTGGGCTCACTTTTCCACAAAACCTTCTTCAATTTCTGATAAGTCAGCGTTCAACAATCGGTAGGCTAACGCTTTCAACTGTTCTTCTGAACCTTTCAGATGCCACGTCTGCTGCACGTGCTGCATCGTTTCGTTTGGTTGTAATGCTGCCGCCGGAGAAGACGTTTCGAGTTCATAAAATGGACCAAGTGGCACCCCCCCTTGATCAGGTGGCCCGTCATTGTAGGCATTAATAACATCTCCCGCGTAGGGCTCGTCCTGTAATTCCCACATTGAATTGATGTAGCCAGCAGGAGCGTCTTTTACGTCGTATGAAACGAGAGTGAGTACTTTTCCAACTGCATCATAGCTACCCGCCACGCCCTTGGACCATTTGGGGCCAACACCTATCTTTCCTCGCCGTTGGCCGTCGCCACGAAAGAAGACTGTATTGTTACGAACGTAGAGACAATCAGGTGGGACTGGACCAAAGTATGCGTCATTGACACGACCCAATGAGTCCGTCTCTTTTTCGGCACGAAGTGGAATCATAATAGTTGTAGATGGCGACGGGTTGTACATTCCGAGTATCCAAATCGACAAAAGCCCGTTCTCAGGGTCCCAAGGCTCTTTGCCACGATTTGTGATTCTGTTATCAGACTTGTACCCAACGAACTCCAGCCCTTGCGGCACCTTCTGCCCAAGAACCACCTCCAGATCATTTTCCTGAAGCATCGAGACTGTGCGGTCAATTCCAACCAAGAAATGAGTACCGCTATAGTTCCGAAAATCACAAACATGATGAACAGAAACTGAATCTTCTTGCTGCGCAACAACTTCATATGAATCTGTATCTATCGCTGCAGGGGTTTTCCAGTTGGTTAATTCAAAACTCTCGCCAGGCTTAAAAAAAAGTGCATACTGGCCGCCTTCAGGCCCCATCCAGAAGCGTTCTTCACCACCGAACACATGAATATGCTCTTGTAGTGTTCCTTTTCTCTCCGACTCAGAAAGAATGCCCTGAGAAATGACTGGGCGATTGATCCAACCGAAACTAGGCCCTGACTCTTTCTCAAAAGTGCTTGTCATCACTCGACCTTGATACGCTGGTGCGACAGCTACAGCCGCCAAACCTTTTCGGAGCAGAATGATATTTGTGTACTTCTGAAGAAACTCAATATCGCTTTGAAAATTCATGGTCTTGATTTGCCTTTCTGCACCAAAAGAAGAATCGACTCCTACAAGAATCAGCATGGTGTACCACACAGTGATCCAGCCACGACGACGTCCATGCCAAAAAGGAAGTAAGCGAACTTGAGACATTACTGCTCGATTCTGAGACACAAATCCAGTAAGAGATTAACTAGCAACTAGGCACGCCCAAGAGCACATCTTAACGGCCCTTATTCGCTGCTAGATCTCATCGACCACCAAATAATTTTGACCGAAGTGTTATTCATACACATGGCCACAGAAATAATCGATGGATACTACTAAAAAAATTCGTGTTCACATGTTTAACGTACTGCATCAAAAAGAATTGCATGCAAGCTTGCTTGCCCCACGTTTCCTTCGAGGCATTGAACAGAGACTCGATACCTGCCACTCTTTGGAAAATTAAGCCACCCAATCGGAAAAGTCTGATAGTTATGGGAGGAATTCTGCTGATTCTGGATCGATTCACCACCTTCAACACCTACGTGCCACACAAGTCTTCCCTCTCCAGCATAATTTAACGACACCTGATACTCACCTGGCACAAGAACATCCACCTCCCACGACAGGTCAGCATCTGGACCAAAATTATGGCCATGGACAATTCGTTTCCATTCACCAAACTTTTCCATCCATCGTTTTTCTGACTTCTCTACTCCATTGCTATCAGCGAACTCAACAGCAAGTTCCGTCAGCACTTCTGGGTCAAGCGTTAACACTGGATCAACGACTGGATTCTCTGAGAATGTCAGCTTTATGACTGATGCAAGTGATTCTGGAGCTTTCTCTGGCACCTGCACTACAACGTGCTTTCCACGACGCTCACAAAGAAGTTCCGTGGAATCACTGCCCCGGAGCAAGCGTGCTTCCTGCACATTCTGTTCAATATTTGGCAGATAAAGCTCACCAGATACCGGCCATTCGAAAACTGTTAGAAACAATGCGTTGTCTCTCTGGGTCACATCACCCCACGGCATGGAATGCTCCCAAGGAGAACCTTGGACGTCGTAGATAACTTGCGGATAACGAGCAATCCACGACCCTGCGGCACGCAATGCCTTTGCGCATCGGGCGGAGACGCTCCCATCGCCACGGGGACCTATATTCAGCATGTATGTGCCACCGCGTGCAACACAAGCAACTAATCGCTCCAGAATTTGTTTTGGAGACTTCCAGTTTTCGTCATACCACGCATAAGCCCAGGAATCGTTTGTGGTGTCAACACTTTCCCAGAGCCCATCAACATTTATGATTGGCACCTCCATATCACCAAGCGTCTGATAATCACCCAAATCATGGCCGGCTCGACCTGACACGAGTGCTCCAGGTTGGTTTTTGTGCACTACTTCAACCAGTTTCTCGACATAGTGCTTGGGCATTTTCCCAGGAGTATCAAACCAGACGATTTCGATTGGACCATATTGCGTTGTAATCTCGCGTACTTGAGGAAGACATTTTTTCTCAAAATAGTCATCAAATGTTGCCGGCTTGCCATTCGCATCAACTTGTGGCCCACCGCCGCCGCCAGGAAAAGTCCAGTCTTGGTTATGGGAATAATAAAAACCAAAACCAAGTCCTTCTTCACGACAAGCCGCCGCCAGATCTTTCATTGGGTCTTTGCCCCAAGGAGTCGCATCAACAATATTGAAATCGCATGCCTGCGATTCATACATCGCAAAACCGTCATGATGTTTCGCAGTAATGACGATGTACTTCATCCCTGCATCGCGAGCGAGTTTTGCAATAGCACGAGCATCGAAATCTTTTGGATTGAA
>CAJQGO010000044.1 GCA_905477565.1 uncultured Planctomycetota bacterium | reverse complement strand
ACCCACCTGCACGAAGCACATCCGTGAAAAATGGAACATCTGCTCGAGCTGGCTGCGCAAATCGCGTGACACCTAATCCTATAGGAGACCGGCAGGCGAAAATTGAAATACGTGATGGTGCACATTGCGGTGCAGTTGTGTAGGCCCGATCAAATCTCATGCCCTGCTCAGCAAACTTCTGAAGATTTGGTGTGATACCAAATTTCGTTGTGTTGGGATCGTCATAGCAACTGACATGTGGCACGCTGTGGTCATCAGATAAAATGAGTAGCACATTTGGGCGAGACAGTTCGGCTATGACAGGTGTACTGAAAGACCACGCAAAGGAAATAAACATCATTCCACGTAGTAGCTGAAGGCACGCGGAAGAGAAGGTGAAGAGTTCTCTATGCACGTGGGGTTTCCAAGTTGTGGTGAGTGCGTGTATGTGGTGTTGGGGCGGTATGTAAAGTGACTGCATTAGTTGCTTTTTCGTTCTTCAGTCCGCTTTTGCTTTGGGCGGTTTGCATTCAGTCCGGCAGCAGGATACGAGGAGATGGCTTCTTGAAGCATACTGCGTGCAGAATCAGGATCGCCTTCAGCGTTGGTTGCCGTGATGGGTTCGTTTTCAAGCACATCGGTTCTTGTGTCGAAGAAGTCCCCATTGTTGTAGAGCTTAAAGCGTTTGTTCCGTGCGAAGCTGACTTCGTAATGACTGTATTTGTCATTGTATTTTGCAGATGATGGGCGGGGGAAATAGTAGCAATAGATCCAGTCACGGGTGCGTCCATGTTTGCCTTCGCACTGTGGCCAGAAACTCCAGCCATCTCCGTCGTTAATGTGTTTTGCCGGGAGCTGCGCTGCGTCCACCATAGTCGGGAAAATGTCAGAAAAACAGACAAGGTCATCGATGGTCTGGCCGTCTTGAATTCTACCTGGCCAGTTAACGATAAGCGGTACGTGTGTGCCATAGTCGTGCGTGTAACCTTTGCCACCCTGAATTGCCTGTCCATCGAGTTCAGACGTCAATTGGGCGTTCGTGCCATTGTCGCTCGTAAAGAGAATGAGAGTTTTCTCGCGCAGTCCCAGTGAAGTCAGTGTGTCTTCAAGACGGCCAACGTTCTTGTCGATGTACTGGACCATGTCGATAAAGTTTTTTTTACTATCGGTTGACTGCGGGTCATCGCTGTCCGGAGTGACGTCAAACGGATTGTGTGGGAGAATCATTGGGAAATAAACCAGAAACGGGTCGGATTGGTTTTTCCATATGAAATTAATCAGAAAATCAGTGGTGATGTCGGGGCCGTAACTCTTGTCAGGGAGATCAAGCAGTTCGCCATCCTGCACTAAGGAAGGATTCCAGTAGCGATTTCTGCCACCACCAGGAATATTCCACAAACAGTGTGTGTCAAAGCCCGCTTGCTCGGGAGTGATGCCACCCTTTCCTGTAAGTAACTGCCACTTGCCTGCAACAGCTGTTTGATAACCGTGCTCCTGGAAGTAATTTGCAAATGTGGGCTGGCCTTCTGGGTACACACCAAAGTCAAAATAATTAAATACATTCGACTTTCCAGACATCAGGTTGACTCGGCTCGGTGTACAGAGAGGCGTCGAGTGGCAGTTCTCGAATCGAACTCCGTTTGCTGCGAGTGCATCCAGACGCGGAGTTGTGTACTCACGGCTCCCGTAAGAACCAAAGCACTCAAATCCTACGTCATCACAAAGAATCAGGATAATATTTGGCTTTTCGGCTGCTTGAAGTTGTTGCGTAACAAAAAAAACAAGAAGAGTTGTAAAGCAAAAAAAATATTTCATAAGAACTCCGTCTGGAGAAATGCCGGGCTGGTCAGCACTGTGGGTTCAGAGCCCAAATTCTTTAAGCTGAATGGTTTGGAAGATAAGGTCAGCTCTGGACGACTCGTACAGGATTCCAAGCGTGCTGTCATCTACCATAACGAGTGAACTGTATGCACCACCATCCTCGTCAAGCAGGATCTGCTTGGCCCATGTTGCTCCGTCGTCGAGGCTCATCTGAACAGTCATGTTTTTTCTTTGTGATTTGTGATGAGGGTTTGAAAAAAATAACACAGTTCGGTCATCACTCAGACGGTGGGAGATCAGGCTGCCCATGCACACAGGCTCAGGGAGGGCACCATGGTCAGAGTTGTGTACCGTCCAGTGAGTGCCAAGGTCGAAAGTCACACTGACCGCTCGGCCATTTGTTTCTGATTTGTCTTGACGATTTCGATTATCTCGGCTGTTGAGCATAAGTGAGCCATCAGACAGTTCCACAACAGCAGACTCAGTCGTGTTTGATCGAGCTGGGCTGGATACCGTCCATGTTTTGCCATGATCTCCGCTCCACGTCAGGTTGGAAAATGGCGTGCCGGTGGCATCCCGACCCTGTGTGGGAATTACTAATATGCCATTGGCAAGTGTGATTCCGTTGCCGGGCGCTGGTGCAAAGAGAAACCAGGAAGAGTTTTTCAGCCGGGTAGTCCAGTTCTCAGGATCCGACCATGTTTGTCCGTCGTCCTGTGAGCGTACAAACATGAACTGAGATGAGAGCTCAGGATCGTGGCCGGGTTCGGATCCCTTTCCTACCCACTGATGTGTTCCAGGTTTTCCATGCGCCCATAATGCGCTCACCAAAATTTCGCCTGTTGCTGTATCAATGAGAACATTTGGGTCTGAGCAACCGTTTTGATCCTGCGGCAAACCTTCGAACTCCCCCATATCCATGATCGGTCGGGGTGATTCCCAGGTTTTGCCGCCGTCTGTAGAGCGAGATAAGCCTATATCGATATGTCCCTGGAGGTCACGGCGACTCTCGTAACGCATGTCATACACCGCGAGCAAGGTCCCGCTCTTCGTTTTGACAATCCCAGGGATACGAAACGTATGACAGCCAAAGTCACCCTGACGATGAATGACAACATAAGGGCGGTCTTTATCTGCTGAGAAACACGGTTGCGAACAGATTGCGATGCCTATGATCACAAAGAAATTGAAAGCAAGTCGAATCATTAATAAAGGCTTTTGCTGTTATGGAACTTGATTTGTTGTGTTTTCTAATTCGTTGATAGCTCTATTGGTGACGCGAATAATGTACTTATTTGGTTGGGCGAGCAACGCCTGCTTCAAAGAGGGAAGTGCTGGACGGGCCTCCTCGTCCATTTCATCAAGAACAATTGCAGCAGCGAGTCGCCCCCATTGGTACTCGCTTTGAAGTTCGGCCTCAAGGACCGGGAGTGCTTCTTCAGGAGAGCCAAGTTTGGCAACGGCCCTGGCCGCTGCAATGCGTACACTTGGTGATGGGTCATCGAGGCATTGTGTAACACGGGTGAGCGTGCTCTTGGCTGGAGTACCGATATTTCCAATGCCCGTCGCTGCCCAGTAACGGACGGAGGCGTCCTTGCTTTCAAGAGCATCAAAAAGCTTCGGAATGCTGGTGGGCCCATCGGATGCGGACGTGGCAATTTCGACAAGCGTTGCAAGACGACTCTCAACAGATGAGTCTCGAGAAGTGCCGTGCAATATTTCGAACCGCGATCCAGCATCCTGCTCAAGAATTTCAATCTCTGCTTCCGGAATCAGCCCGATGTCGCCAATCTCGTTTTGCCACTCGGAGAGTGCGTGCCGCATTTCACCAAGCCTTTGAGAAAACGCCGGATCGCTTGCCAGGTTATTTATTTCAGATGGATCTGCGTGTGTGTCATAGAGTTCTTCAACCGGTTTCTCTTTGGCTGAAAATAATGCCATCACTGGATCAAGCTGACCGGAGGCTTCCATCTTGCGAATTTCTCTCATCGTCGCACCTTTTTCAGGTGTATTCATGTATTG
>CAJQGO010000043.1 GCA_905477565.1 uncultured Planctomycetota bacterium | reverse complement strand
ATCCAAGACAAGAGATCTCGTGGGCTTGCTGTTCTCGATGAAACCTATCCACCAAAAATAAAGGCTATCGAGGCAAAGGGTCGTGAAAAGATTGAAGCGATAAAAGCCGACAGTGAAGAAAAACGAAAATCACTCACAGAAAAAAAAGATAAACAGTGGCAGGCGATGATGAGCCGATGGAAATCGACTCGGGAACAAGCAGATAATATTTTTTCTGCTGCGAACGCAGTTGACTCTCAGGCCTTTCCTGACTGGGATGTCCTATCAGATGGCTCCGCACCGCTTCCAGAAACAACACCACCCGGCATTCGGTTCGGGCATCTTGATTTATCGATGGAGGCAATTGATGGGGGGCTGTCTCAGCATGCTTCGCTCAACAGTTTTGGTCCTTCGGAATGGCAGCAGCCTGCTTTTATTCCATGTCCAGATCAGGCGGCCCTGCTCATCAAGTCAACACCAGAAGAAAAAGAGGCGGCATCAACTCTTCTCCAGGCTGTGATGCTTCGAATAGCCTCTGGCCTTCCACCCGGACAGAGTCGATTCACAATTATTGATCCCCTCGGTCTTGGCAAACAGTTTGCTGGCTTTATGCATCTTGCTGACCACGACGAATTGCTCGTATCGAGCCGTATCTGGACAGAACCGGGACAGATCGACAAGCAACTTGAATTAATTACTGAACAGATGGAGATGGTGATTCAAAAGTATTTACGAAATGAATACCGGACAATCGGCGAATATAACGCTGAGGCAGAGGTTCCAGAACCATACCGTTTTGTGGCGATCGCTAATTTTCCGGCAAACTTTACAGAGACTGCCGCGCGTCGCTTAGCCAGTATTGCAAGCTCGGGTGCTCGGTGTGGCGTTTTTCCGATTCTTTCAGTGGATACGACACAAACTCTTCCGTCGGGTTTTACGCTCAGCGATATTGAGTCAAATACAACGAATCTCACAGTAAAAAACGGGACGTTTACCTGGGTCGATCCAGAATTTTCAAAGTGGCCTCTCCGCCCAGAGACGTCACCTGAAGACAAGGTTTTTACTCAGATTATTAATCGAGTTGGTCAGGCGGCCGTTGCAGCAAAGCGTGTCGAAGTACCGTTCGACCGTGTTGCTCCTCCTGAAGACAAATGGTGGACCGGTGATACGTCCAAAGAAATCAACGTACCCCTCGGCCCGGCGGGCGCCAAAAAAACTCAATCAATGCGGCTTGGCAAGGGAACAAGCCAGCATGTACTCATCGCTGGTAAGACTGGCTCCGGCAAGTCAACCATGATGCATGCATTAATTACGAATCTTGCTCTCAACTACAGCCCTAATGAAATTCAGTTTTATCTCATTGACTTCAAAAAAGGTGTCGAGTTTAAACTGTACGACCACTATAAACTTCCCCATGCTCGTGTTATTGCTATTGAAAGTGAGCGTGAATTTGGACTGTCAGTTCTTGAACAGCTCGACCGCGAACTGAAGAGACGTGGTGATCTTTTCCGTGATTTATCTGTCCAAGACCTAGCCGGCTACCGAGCCAGTGGGCACCCTGATCCAATGCCTCGTGTCATGCTCATCATTGATGAGTTTCAGGAGCTGTTTGTTGAAGATGACAAACTGGCACAAGACTGCTCCCTTGTTTTGGATCGACTTGTTCGACAAGGTCGAGCATTTGGCATGCATGTACTTCTTGGTTCCCAAACACTTGGCGGCTCATATAGTCTTCCGCGAGCAACAATGGGGCAAATGGCTGTTCGGGTGGCTCTTCAGTGCAATGAAGCGGATAGTAGTCTCATTTTGAGTGAAGATAACACTGCAGCCAGGCTTCTGACGCGTCCTGGCGAAGCAATCTACAATGATGCAAACGGCATGGTTGAAGGCAACCATCCTTTTCAGGTGGTTTGGCTTGGAGAAGAAAGACGCGAAAAATATCTCGGCAAGCTCAGAAAACTAGCGGACTCGCGGAAAGATATTCCAGAATTACCTCGGCTTGTTTTTGATGGGAATGACGCTGCTGATCCTGATGCGAATGCGCTGCTCCGAGAACTTATCGACGCGGGAACAATTGACGGCAAACCGCCAGTAGCGCCGATGGCCTGGCTCGGTGATGCAATTGCCATTAAAGATCCGACTGTTGCAGCGTTCCGGCGTCAGGGTGGCACGAACCTACTCATCGTTGGGCAGCGAGAAGATCTCGCCACCAGCATTTTATCGATGGCTACCGTAAGTCTTGCAGCAGGCAGTGACCCCTACCCTGGCGGTTCTATTGGGAAAGCAAGTCGGTTTGTTCTCTTTGAGCCAGCTATTGCTGAAGAACACCCTGACACCATGCTCAGCAGACTGACTGAGTTTTTGCCACATGAAATTGAAGTTGTAAGCCGGCTTGGAGTTGTTGATGCCTTTCGTGACCTCGCTGCCGAAGTCCAACGGAGACTCGACGAACAGATCTTGGATGCAGAATCAGTTTTTGTCGTCATTCGTGATCTGGCTCGGTTCCGTGAAATTAGGCGCAACGAAAATGACTTTGGTTTCTCGATGTCGGGTGAACAGGAAGCCAGTCCAGCCCAACAACTTGTTACCATTCTAAAGGATGGACCAACCGTCGGTATCCACGCCGTGATCTGGTGTGATTCACTCACAAACCTTCAACGCACATTTGAACGCGGTACCCTCAAAGAATTTGAACTTCGGGTCCTCTTCCAGATGAGTGGTACAGACTCAAGTCAACTTGTAGAAAATCCCGCTGCAGGAAGACTCGGACAACAGCGAGCCCTTTTTGTGCAAGAAGAGACAGGCACCCTCGAAAAGTTTCGTCCGTACCAATTTCCCTCTGATGAATGGCTCACGAATCTTTCAGCACGCTTACGATCACGACCGCAAGGGACTCCGACCGAACGCCCCAGACCAACTCCCCAGCCATCTGAAAAACAAAAATCACATGACGATGACAACTTTTCACTGAAGCATGGATTTGGTGACGATGAATTCAATTTTTCCAAAATGCTTGACGACCCACCTGAGGACGATTCGGGGGACACAGATACGAAAAACTCTGAATCTGGCGGCACGTGACATCTAATAAAATATGATCTCCTCCGGGTCATCAGGTCTATGGATTCAATGCGTGAAACGTCAGCGGGCACCAGATGTGGCGGAATCGTAACCCGTTTCGCTGGTGACACCGCCATTGAGTGCTCACCTTCCGGTGTACAGAAGAGCCTTGCAGAACGTTTACAAACACTCTCGTCCATTGCAAATGCCATTCGCACATCCTCTATTTATGGACTACATGATGT
>CAJQGO010000042.1 GCA_905477565.1 uncultured Planctomycetota bacterium | reverse complement strand
GATGCCGACACCAGTTCCTGAGGCAAAGGGAATACCAGTTATCGAAGCGATGGCAGCAGGTGTGCCAGTTGTTGCATCGGCCTCGGGTGCGTTTCCCGAACTGCTTGGTATCCATGAGGGATCGCCTGCTGGCGACGTGCACATGCCGGGAGACATTGCTGATCTTGCGAGTTGTCTGGAAGGGATGCTTCGTAATGAAGAGCGGGCTGTTGATTGTGGTATGGCCGGGCACGCTCGCGTGAGGAAGCAATACCAGTCACATCATATGGCTGCCGCGCATGAGTCTCTGTACGAAGAGGTGCGACGGTGACCGTTCATTTTCAGAGACCAGTAGACTGGCGAGAGTCGCAGATTAAACGCGATGCTCTGTGTTTAGGATGATATGCCCTGTAGACAGCCTACTCATCAGGAGAGGAGACATCTGCATGCTCCTTGACTTCGGCCTTTTTGGTTCCGGGAAATAAGAGAGATGCGGCGACACTGATACCGATGAGGCTGATAATAACGAGAAGAGATGCCCATGGCGGCACAAGATGTCCTTGGGCGTGTGCGTCCCAGCCACCTATCTCTGCTACCCATTCAGTGTGATGAGCGGCTTCAGCAATCATCTTACCGCCAACAAAAACGAGGACTGCTGAGAGTCCATAATTAAGAAAGCGGAAAAGATCCATGACTCCCGCCAAGAGGAAGTACAGTGCGCGGAGCCCAAGAATGGCGAAAACATTCGAGGTGAAAACAACGAACCGAAAATAGTGGGCATGCTGATTCACAACTCCGAAGATCGCTGGCACACTGTCAACCGCAAAGAGGACATCAGTGCTCTCAACAACAATGAGTACAAGGAAAAGCGGTGTTGCGACCCATCGTCCACCTTCTTCAACAAAGAACCGGTCGCCTGCAGGCTTGTTTGTGACAGGAAGAAGCCGTCGAAAAAACTTCAGAAGGAGATTGTCTTCTGGGTGCACATCTTCACTTGAGAACGCAAGTTTCAGACCTGTGTAAACGAGGAATCCACCGAAGAGCCAAAGGATGCCCTGGAAGCGTTCGACAAGTTCTGCACCCACTAGAACAAAGGTTAGTCGCATTAAAACAGCACCGAGTATTCCCCAGAACAGGACGCGGTATTGATATTTCAGAGGTACGCCGAAATAGCCGAAGACAACAGCGAATACAAAGACGTTGTCCATCGAAAGTGACCACTCGACGAGATACCCCGTCAGGAATTCCACTGCGGCAGCGCTTCCTAGCCACCACCAGATCAATCCGTTGAATGAGAGGGCAAGAGTGGACCAGACACATGTCCAGAACGCACTCTCTGACAGAGACGGTTCACGGGAGTGTTTATGGAAGACGGTGAGGTCCAGTACCAACAGAACTGAAACAAAAACGGCAAAGGCAGCCCAGTGCATCATTCGGATTGGGCTATCAGGGGCGGCACTCGCTGTTGGTGACTCGGCAATCGCAAGGAGTGCGTGAAGTCCAGTCTGGGTGTGTTCTGCCAGAGCGACGGAAAGTGCAGCGACCACGTTGGTGTACGATCCTTTGTATCTTGCTAGGAAAAGAAGAGCACGGATTGGACTCAGAATCCTATCAGACCGCTCCTAATCTGATGAGGGGCCATTTCCGATGGTCCCTCGAACAAAGCTTGTGGTCATTGCCCTGAAAACGTGATGGAGGCGACTCCAGTCACGATCTTCTGCCTGGCAAAAAAATACGTAACAGGCGGTTGTGGTAGCAAGACAGCGGACTTCGGCCGTATTGGTCAAATCGAGATACGAGAAGTTAAAATCGGCCCCAGATAAACTGCTGCCAAAAATATCATCAGATGCAGGGTAGGCTTCAAGATCGGGGTATTCTTCCCGCAATTGCTTTGTTGTGAAGTCGGTGAGTTGCTCGAAGTCGACCTCCGCTGGCTGACGGCTTAACGACCAAAAGGCACCATCTGGGGCCGATGCCGTGATGCTGAAGATGCCATCAGGAGAGCTGTCTTCCTCAATTGTCCAGTTCTCAGGATATTCAAAGCGAATACCGTTGCGGTTGAATTCCATGCGTATTTCCGGGAAAAGCCTGCAAAAACTCGATTTGGAGCGGTATGGACGTCCTTGGACATGCCACGCTATCGTCTCAATTCAAAATATTTTACCACACCCGGCGGCTGAGTCGCCGACTCGCTCTTATGGCTCGTTCTTCAGGTACCACGACGGCATTCTCCCGCATTGCTGCTGGCCATGTGGCGGATCTTGCTATCCCTGTTGTGATGCTTCTGGCCGTTCTCGTTGTCCTGGCTCCTGTACCGGCATCAGTTGTTGATCTGCTGTTGTCTGCAAATCTGACGGTTGCGGTTCTTGCACTCTTGGGTTCGCTGGCTGCCCGCACTCCGCTCGAAATGGCTGTATTCCCCAGTTTTCTGCTTACGGCTACTTTAGTTCGGCTGGTACTCAATATTGCGACGACGCGTCTAATTCTCTCGCAGGCTGGTACGGTTGGAGCCGGAGCTGCTGGTGATGTTGTCGAGGCTTTCAGTAGTTTTGTTGCAGCCGACAACCTTGTTGTTGGCATCGTGGTTTTTGCAATTATTGCAGTCATCC
>CAJQGO010000041.1 GCA_905477565.1 uncultured Planctomycetota bacterium | reverse complement strand
GGCGTTGGGCTTCCGGTCCTTTGGCTTCACGGATCAGGCTGGCGGGAGGCCCTGCATGCGGCGCCAGGCGGATAGTTGCCCAAGATGTGACATGATGTGACCACCACAGTAGAACGCATGGACCGATGAGAGCGTTGGGAATCGTTCGGCGAGTGGGCCTTCAGCTGGATTTGGATGTTCAAATAACTCGTTGGGAGTTTCTCGAAGTGATCCAATGAGTTTTTTGTGACCAGCACTAAAAAAGGCGAGAACCTCGTCGAATGACGGATACACCGTATGGTTTGGGTCATCCTGGCAGGTTGCTGTTTTGTCAAAGGTTTTCTCAAACCCAGCCGGTATCGGGAGTGACTCATAACCAAGTTGACTCAAGACTTTTGGTGGATACAGACTCAGATGACCGAAGATGAAACAGGGATGATTTGAGGAAACCATGTGCCCACCCGGTCGTGCGAAACGAGCTGCCTCGAGATGTGGGATGTCCTGCCTCAGGCGGTCGGCATAGCTCACAGCAGATTCCAGTGAATCGGCAATAATATTTCCTGTCGTGCGTCGCATGGCAGAATCCTCTGTTCTTGGGTAAGTTACTGTTTCGTTTGTTGTCGTTGGGCGAGCAGGTTAATGGCTTCTGGGAGTGCCTCGCATTCCTCTAGAAAAACACGGGCAGCAAGCGTCTCTGGGGAATCATTGGCGGTAACAGGGACCTGCCGCTGGAGCAAAACCGCTCCATGATCATATTCATTGTCAACAAAGTGCACAGTGCATCCAGAGGTTGTATCACCGTTTTCAATGACAGCCGTATGAACTCGGCTGCCATAGAATCCCTTTCCACCAAATGCAGGAAGCAGCGATGGGTGGATGTTGATTACTCGATTCACAAAGTCATCCGGGATTGCCACAAGTTGGAGAAATCCGGCCATTACGACAAGGTCAACGTTCGCTTCGCGACAGGAGCTAAAAATGTTTGCACTCCATGCTTCAAGCGATGCATCACGTTGCGGGTTCACTATGGTGCAAATGCCTGCGGACTTTGCGATTGTCACTCCGCGAACACCTTCTCGGCTTGAAAGAACGAGCTCGACAGTACCCAGAAGATTTCCATTATTTTGCCGAAGCAACAAGTTTTCAAGAGTCCGTCCTGATCCAGACAGGAGCACAGCAAGGCGAAGTGGTTGGGTGATGCCTTCTTTAGTCACAAGACAAGGTTTCCTTTTCTCAGGACGTTTCGGGCGGGACGACCCGATTCAGGGTGATGGTAAGTGCATGTCCATCAATGTCGAGTGTTTCTTCTTCAGCATCTTCTACGTGTTCAAAACTAATTGACACAGCGAGCGTTTCTGAAGCAATTGTTTTCACATGTTTCTGAAGCGCTTCCCGAAGTTCTTCAGATTCCGTGACGAATCCCAGTGATATTCTGTCAGTGAAGTCGAGATCGACCGTTTTGCGCTGTGACTGAACAGCATGGATGACTTCTCGGACCCGACCTTCGGCGATAAGTTCCGGAGTAAGTTCACTGGAAATTACAACGACTCCTCGCGTGCCTTCAGCGGCAGCCCATCCTTCACGGGCGGTTGTACGAATGAGGCATTCCTCTTCGGTAATCGACACGTCTGTTCCATCTTGCAACGTGACGGTAGCGAGGCCATCTTCGTGAAAAGAGTTTATGAGTGCAGCGGCATCAGCCTGCTGAAGGGCGTTGCGAACGAGAGGAAGTTTCTTTCCGAGTCGGGGGCCAAGTTTCTTAAGATCAGGAAGAATTGTGCGGGTAATGTATCGATCAGGCTCGGCACAGATTTCAAAGGACTTCACGTTCAGCTCATCGCACACGAGGTCTGCATGTGAAGTCAGCCAGTCCGCGTCGTTCTTGTGTGAGTCTGCAAGAATGACCTCGACCTTTGAAAGTGGTTGTCGCACCTTGAGTTTCTCCTGAGCACGGGCTGCCCGGCCGAGTGAGGCAACTTCTCGGATCAGCGCCATTTGGCGTGCAAGGTCAGGATCAATCAGGTCAGTGTTGGCTGTGGGGTAATCAGTGAGATGAATACTTTCTGGCACTCCGTTCCCGAATGGGCCAACAGCGAGATTTTGCCAGAACGCCTCGCTTACAAAGGGTACGAAAGGCGCCGCGAGGCGAGCAGTTGTCGTAAGTACTTCATAAAGAGTCCAGTAGGCATCGCATTTCTCTGGATTGCCATCAGCCGATATGTCAGCTTTCCCGGTGGCCCAGAATCTGTCGCGGCTTCTACGCACAAACCAGTTGCTCACAGCATCTACAAGATCGGAAAGTGCCCCCGCCGCAACGTAATGATCGTAGCTGTCAAGAGAGTCAACCATTTTCTGCGTCGTTGCGTGCAGTTCAGCCAACATCCAACGGTCAAGCTCGCTTCGTTCATGTACCGGACGAAAGCCGTTGCCAGCGGTGAGGCTTGCATGGTCGAGCTGCCCGGGGTCATTCATGGCGGCTGCTGGATTAAAGCCATCGATATTGGCGTAGATGATAAAGAAGCTGTAGACGTTCCAGAGCCTCAGCAAAAATTCGGGGACACTCTCACGAATAGACTGCTCGCTATAACGAATGCTATTCCATGGAGGCTGTCCAGCGAAAAAATACCAGCGGAGTGCATCTGCGCCATATCGATCCAGGATCTCGGACGGCTCTTTGTAGTTCCGCTTGCTTTTGGACATCTTGCCGCCATCCTCTCCGAGCATATGCCCGAGGACGATACAATTCCGGAATGGGTGCGGATAGTCTTTCGGCGGCATTTCTGCTGCGGCGTTTGTGGTTGCAGCATCAGACGTTGATTCAGGGCCAAAAAGCAGAGTGCTGATGGCAAGCTGGCTATAAAACCATCCGCGAGTTTGGTCGATGGCCTCGGAGATAAAATCGGCGGGCCATTGTGACTGAAAGTCTTTACCACCTTCGTGTGGCCAGCCCCACTGGGCAAAAGGCATTGCTCCAGAGTCGAACCAGCAATCAATAACCTCCGGCACACGACGCATGCGGGCATGTGCTGAAAATGGTGAGTCATACGTGACGGCATCAATGTACGGTTTATGGACGCGAAGATCTTCAGACAAGTCGGGATTGTCTACTTTGGCCTGATCAAAAACTTCAGTGCCCGTCGCACCAGGTTTGGCAAGCAGTGCGTCGTATGAAGAGATGGCTTCAGCTTTCCCAGTGTCTTCGCAGACCCAGATGGGAAGTGGTGTTCCCCAGTAACGCTCTCTCGATAACGCCCAGTCAACGTTGTTCTCGAGGAAATTACCAAATCGACCTTCCTTAATGTGTTCGGGCATCCAGTTGATCTGGCTGTTATTCGCGAGCATTTCATCGCGGAAATTACTGGTACGAATAAACCAGCTCGCTCGCGGGTATTGAATTAGCGGATCGTTATCAGCCCGCCAGCAGAATGGATAGTCATGGAGATACTGTTCCTGGTGAACAAGCAGGCCACGACTGCGAATGTCGCGGGTAAGATCTCGGTCACACTCTTTGACGAAGCGGCCGGTCATTGAGGGGAATTCGTCTGTGAACGTGCCGTCGGGTGCGACACAATTGATAAGTGGCGGCAGCTCGTTTTCAAAACGCTCGCGTTCCGCCATTAAAACGCTGTAATCAACCTCACCAAAGGCTGGAGCGATGTGCACAATGCCAGTGCCTGAATCGGTGGTGACAAAGTCAGCCTCGATAACTCGCCAGGCCACAGGCTCATTCGTTCCGTTTTTCAGTGTTGCGTCTCGTGGCCCACTGTTTGAGTAAAAACAATCAAATGGTGGCTCGTAGCTCATGCCTACGAGATCTGATCCTCGATAGGATTCGAGGATCTCAATTTTGGTCTTTTTCTTTTCAGCAAGTGATGCGGCAAGAGGTTCAGCGAGAATGTATTCGTGTTCCGGGTCATCTTGAAACCGAACAACAACATAGGTGAGTTCTGATTTGACAGCCGCGAACTGGTTCGATGGGAGTGTCCACGGTGTTGTGGTCCATGCAATCAGGCTGCGCTTTGTTACGGCACCGTTTGCATCAAGGAGTGGGAAGGCGACATACACACTCGGGTCGGCTACCTGCCGATATCCCTGGCCAACCTCACCACTGGAAAGTGCGGTCCCACCCTGCGGCCACCACCACACAATTTTATGGCCTTGGTAAAGAAGGCCACGATTGAAAAGTTCGGAAAGTGCCCACCAGACACTTTCGACATAGCTTTGATGGTAGGTCACATAGGCTTGTGAAAGATCAATCCAGAACCCAATCCGTTCGGTGAGAGTTTCCCATTCCTTCATGTACCGCCAAACAGATTCCTGGCATCGGTGAATAAATGGCTCGATGCCATATTCTTCAATTTCGGCTTTCGAGTGAATGCCCAGGCTCTTGCAGACCTCGACTTCTACAGGTAACCCGTGGGTGTCCCATCCTGCTTTGCGTTCACAGAACTCCCCCCGCATTGTCCGGTAGCGCGGATAGAGATCTTTGATAGCACGTGTGAGGCAATGCCCTGGGTGAGGCATGCCATTAGCTGTTGGTGGCCCTTCAAAAAAAACGAATCGCTTTGCACCTCGACGGTTGTCGAGTGACTTTTGGTAAATTCCCGCAGACTTCCAGAGGGCAGCGATTTCGGCTTCTGTGGCTGGCAGATCTGGTCTGCCTCGGACGGGCTGGAACATGAAGTTGTGAGACGAGGATGGAGGCAATGGGGAGATTGAATATGAGTAGCTTTATCCTACCCAGCAAGACCTTCTGACCCCAGTGCTACCCGACGAAACCCGGCGGGAGGGGCTTGGCGGCATCAGGGTATGGCGCTGCCATGACGAAGAAGCAATACGAATACGTAAAAACTGGGTTCACTCCGTAGGGAGCTTTCCACAGTATTGTGGCATGTCGTCCATAGACGCATCAAATTACATCGGCTGCCGCATCTCGAACAGCTCCCTCGATAAGAGCTCTGAGTTTTGGTTCTGCCGTCCGTGCCACTTCAAGAATTTTCTCGACTGTCGCAACTTCGAGTGCATCTGGGAGGCACATGTCCGTAACAACTGAGAGGCCAAGTACTCGCAGACCGGCATGAACAGCAACGATGACCTCTGGGACAGTCGACATGCCAACAACATCAGCACCGATTGCCCGCAGGTAACGATACTCTGCTCGTGTTTCGAGGTTGGGGCCAGTCACTGCCACGTACACGCCCCGATGGGCAACAAAGTTTTCCTGGCGAGCCACTTCAAGAGCACGGTCAATAAGTGGAAAGGTGTACGGCTCCGACATGTCGGGAAATCTCGGCCCGAGACGATCGTCATTGATGCCGACAAGAGGGTTGTCCTGCATCAGATTAATGTGGTCGTCAATGATCATGATGTCACCAGCACTGTAGTGCGGGTTGAGTCCACCGCATGCATTTGTGACAAGTAAAAGCTCAGCACCAAGGCGATGTAGAACCCGGACGGGAAGAGTGATCTGCGATGCTGGGTAGCCCTCGTACAGATGCATCCGTCCCTCGAGGATTATGACTGGGACACCATCAAGCAGACCACATACAAGTTGACCGGCATGTCCGTGTGCTGTTGAGCGAGCAAAGTGAGGGATCTCCTCATATGGAATTTCGACGCGGTCGGTGACACCTTGAGCGGCGTTACCGAGTCCGCTTCCAAGGATGATTCCTACTTTTGGTTGATGGGGCCACCGCTTCTGAATAACTTCGCATGCTTCTGAAATGTATTCGTACTGTTCTAGCATTCTTTGCTGTCTTCTCCTCGTTTGTGAATCAGGAACACTTCTGGCTTCCACGCGACCATACGGTCAATCTTCGTTGAAAAGATTCTGAAAGTCAGGGTGATCCCTCAGTGAGTCGAGGTCTGGATCAGCCTCGAGGTGGTGAAGGTCATCATACCCGAGGAGGATGGCCTGGGAGAGCGCGCTGATCGCCTCCTTCGAACAACCTGCTCGGGCAAGTGAACAGCCCAGATTGTATCGAGCCAGTGCATCTTCTGGCAGAAGGTTGACTAAATGACGGTCAAGTTCGACTGCTCTATCGAGTAGACCTTTTTTCGCGACTAACTCAGCGAGCACTCGGCAAACTTCCGTTGATGTCCCGTCTCGGGCAAAAAGCTGCTCAAAAAATTCAATGTCAAACTCAAGTTGCGACAAGACACCAAACCACGGATAACCGCTGAGAGATGCGTTCTCGTGCTGAGGGGCATTTGCATTGTTCATGGCTGACTCCGAAGGATACGGCCGCCTTGTTACTTTTTGCCACCTGGTGACTTGCTCGGTGGAGGTGCCTCTGGACGAAGGTCATCCGGATGCTCCCAATCTGGATCGCTTTCTTCTTCCTGGAAGTCGTCATCAAATTCGTCATCGAAATCATCGAAGTTAGAATCTTCATCGGCAAGTGGGTCGTCACTCTCCAGATCGTTGTCATCACCAATGTCGAGGTCTTCATCGGTCGATTCTTCATTATTCGTGACT
This sequence comes from uncultured Planctomycetota bacterium, assembly GCA_905477565.1. Lineage (GTDB taxonomy): Bacteria > Planctomycetota > Planctomycetia > Pirellulales > UBA1268 > UBA1268. Next base: position 1,644 of record CAJQGO010000041.1, on the reverse strand, counting down.
TGAATGAGCCGAAAATCCCCAATCAACGGGGTAAGCAATTCTCTTGAAAACGAAGGAAATAAAGGAATCACTCGACTTTTGGTTCCCCAAATAGAGTGGACAGCTGGGTGTTGGTCGTTGAGTTGCAACATTGACAAAGTCCCGACGGAAAAAGGAAGCGTCCCAAGGCGTCTAAAGACAGCCTTGCTGAATAAGCAAAATATACACCCTGGGTCAGCTAGGGAAGAGGAGTCTTTCGCTACGTGTGATAGTCAGCATTGAGCCGGACATATTCTGCGGTCAGATCACTCGTGTAGAAGCGGATTGTACCCGGACCATCGCCTAAATTGATCTCAATCAGGGTTTCCCGGTTCTCGCGGATCGATTTAGACACTTTTTCAGCCTCAAAACCGACTGGTGAGGCGTTTTTAAAGAGTTCAAAACCGTTGACTCGCAGGGTAAGCCGCCCTGGATTGAACGAGACGCCCGCGTATCCGGCAGCAGATACAATTCGGCCCCAATTCGGGTCTGCGCCGGCAATCGCGGTTTTGACCAACGGGCTATCAGCTATTGCTCGGGCAACGCGGCGGGCGTCCTCCCGGTCTTCGGCACCAGTTATTTCTATACGTATGACATGAGTCGCTCCTTCTCCATCATCAGCGATCTCTCGGGCAAGCGCATCACATGTTTTCATCAAAGCAGTTTCTAACGCATCAAGATTTTTTCCTGTGAGAGGTTCTCCTCCGGCGGCGCCGTTTGCGAGGAGGAGGACAGTATCGTTGGTACTCATGTGACCATCGACGCTCACGCAATTAAAAGAAAGATCTGTCGCTCGATAAAGGAGGCGTTGCGCATCTTCAGGAGTAATCGCAGCGTCGGTGAGGATGAGACCGAGCATCGTAGCGAGTTTTGGTCCAATCATGGCTGCACCTTTTGCTATACCAAGCATCTGATACTTTTCGCCCGACGGAGTTTTTCCAAAAGCCTCACCAGCAAGTTTCGGTCGGGTGTCTGTTGTTAAAAATCCCCGCGCCGCACGCATGACACTGTCCTCATCCCCTGCCAACTGGTTAGCTACAGCACGAATGCCTGTTTTGACTGTATCCATTGGAAGAAATTCACCGATAATGCCTGTCGACATTACGAGAACACTGCTCTCGATGCTCCCAATCGCCTCTGCAGTCAGGGCTGCCATGGCGGCTGTATCTGATTCGCCTTGTGTGCCCGTGCATGCGTTTGCGTTGCCAGAATTGATTACAACACCTCGGAACCCTGTTCCAGGGGTCCGGTCTCTGTCGAAAGCAACGGGCGCCGCAAAAACAAGATTTTGAGTATAGACACCAGCCGCTGTCGCTGGTCTGTCGGAGACAATGAGTGAAATATCTTCTCGAGTCGGATTGCGTTTCAGTCCGGTGTGTAACCCGGAAACTTGAAATCCTTGAGGAAGCGGCGGAATCGGGCCGCGAAATGGTGTTTCAGCAGGAGCCATCGGCAGTTTGGGGGTAATGGTTAAGGGTTAGAGCAGGCCTGTCGTTTCTGGCAGAGCATGCATGCAGTTCAGGTTTTGTACGGCCGCACCCGCAGCACCTTTAACAAGGTTATCGAGACAGGAAATGAGTATGAGTCGACCGCGGACCAGCCGAGCGGTCAGGTCGCAGAAGTTTG
>CAJQGO010000040.1 GCA_905477565.1 uncultured Planctomycetota bacterium | reverse complement strand
GACCCGTGATCAACTTGAGTTTCATGATCAGCGATCGCGTCGGTCAGAGGAGAACCTCTTCGATTTCCTAGGTGAATTACCGAGAAGCTTTAAGGAAGGGGAGATGCTTTTTGTTCATGGATCGGCACGACGGCCGCTCGATGAGTATGTGTTTCCTGAAGACATCTATAACCCCCTGAAACTGAAGCACATATTTGAACTGGTTTCTCGTCTCTGCTTTCAAGGGCATACGCACATTCCAGGAGTCTTTACGATTGCGCCGGAATTCGTGGCTGCGGCCGTTGGACCGGGTACGACTGAGGTCAGGATGGTCTTGCCAGCCACCAAGGCCATGATCAATGTTGGATCTGTCGGACAGCCCAGAGATAATGATCCTCGATCCTGTTATGTCATTGTTGAAGATTTTGAAACCGTGCGTTATCGGCGAATACAATACGATATGAAAGCGACCTGCGATAAGATTTACAATATTCCTGAACTGGACAACTTTCTCGGTGATCGGCTGTTAGTAGGGCGTTAATAAAAACAGAAGACGCCCCCCTCCTGATTGCACCGAAAACAGGCTACACTACATTTTTTCCCGCTGGATTACCGTGGAACGACGCTACGCTGTTTTTATCGCTCTTTCATTGGCTGCTGTTCTCAGCAGTCAGGTCATGCGCTCAATTCTTTTTCCGCAGGCAGAAGAAAAGCCGCCTGTTGTAAAGCCGGTCGTGGATGGCGGCGAAAAAGGGCAGCAAGACCCTGTCAAACCAAAAGAAGAACGTGATCCCACTCCAGCAGAACCAACTCGTTCTGCTGGAGATCCACCAGCAAATGAGTCTGGAAGTGAAGGGCCATCAGATTCGGAGCCTTCAGTAACACAATCGGCACCACGTCGTCACTTGTCGTTGGGTTCACTGAATCCTGATGCTCCGGCCGGCATGCTGGTGACGTTGTCGAGTCGTGGCGCGACTGTTGAGCGGATTGAATTAGCTGGTGAACAGTTTCATGATCAGGATGATCGAGGGGCTTACATCGGTCACTTTGCGGCGGATGTTGTTCCTGAAGGGTGCCGGCTCACTGTTGTTGGTGATGGGACACCAGCAAAAATCGGGGGACTTCAGGCTGGGGATGTCGTCGTTCGTGTAGCAGATTCAACGACTCCTGATCCTCAGAGCCTTGCAACTGTTCTGGCCCGCTTGAAACCTCGCCAGATTGTTTCTGTTACCTTCCGTCGGCCACAAGGAGAAGCGCTTGGTCGAGAACAAACTGTCGACGTACAGGCAACGCGGCGTCCCCTTGAGGTGATACGCCCAGAGTTTAGTGCTGTTCCAATCGTCGATGTGAATGCAGGTTTTCACGATCCGCTCTCCTTTCGTTTGTCGATCGCATCCCGTGATGGGCAAAAGCGTCTCGATGAAGGCGAGATAGAGGGTAATAAACTTGAACAAAAAGATTGGGACGCGAGCCTTTCAGACGACGGAATGTCTGTCGAGTTTCGTCGAACGCTCGATGGTGGACTGGATGTAGTAAAGCAGTATCGCCTTGTGACCGCGGCAGATAAGCCCGTAGGTCTTGTAGAGAATGATCGTGCAGGACGGTATCGGCTGCAACTTCGGGTGTCTTTTAGAGCGTCTGAGAAGACTCAACTTGAATACGCACTCGACGGCCCAAACGGTCTGCCGACAGAGGGGTGGTGGTATGCGGCTCGAGTGTCACGTTCATGGGGTTCGTTAGGTGTGCGGGATGTCGCGATGCGTTTTGTCGGAGAGCCATCGACGCTTATCAGTGGGCTAACTTTGACGGATGAAGATGCTGAACCAATGGCGAGCGCAATTCTTGATGAAAAGCCACTTTCATTCGCTGGAGTAGATGCGCTGTATTTTGCGAGTGGGTTACTGCCAGCGGTCGAAGGTGCTGAGATCCCTCAACTTGCAGAGGTTCAGTCGGTTGTTGTTGGAGATGTACCAGAGGCCGCTCGTCGGAAGTTGGTCAATGTAAGTTGTCGATTGCTATCCCGAGAATTACAGCTCGAACCGGATGTGCCAGTGACACATCGATTCGACATATTTGCTGGGCCAAAGCGTCCAAGTTTGCTTGCAACGTTTGGTCGTCCGCAGGCATCCATGAACGATCTGGTGTATTACGGTTGGTTTGGCTGGGTTGCGAGGCCAATGATCGCAATTCTTCATGTTCTTCATGCCATTATTCGGAACTATGGAATTGCGATTATTCTTCTCACAGTGATTGTTCGCGGTGCAATGTTCCCAATCAGTCGGAAGCAGGCATTGTCCTCACAAAAAATGCAGGTTCTTCAGCCCGAAATGAAGGCCATTGCAGAAAAATATAAGAACGATCCTCAAAAACGTACGATGGTGACCCAAGAGCTTTGGCGAAAACACAACTACAATCCAGCCGGTGGGTGCCTTCTGGTGTTCATTCAGATTCCCATCTTTATGGGGCTCTATCGTTCGTTGGCGACAGATGTCGAACTCAGGCAAGCACCATTGTTTACATCAGCCATCCGCTGGTGTTCGAACCTAGCGGCACCAGATATGATGCTCGACTGGTCGGGCTTTATGCCAGGCTTCCTGGTCGCTCCTGAAGGGTGGCTTGGCCCCTATCTGAATCTCTTTCCGTTGCTTACGATTGGACTCTTCCTGTGGCAGCAGAAACTCTTCATGCCACCTGCCGTTGATGAACAGGCAAAGATGCAGCAGCAGGTAATGAAGTACATGATGTTCTTTATGGCCCTTATGTTTTTTAAGGTACCGTGCGGTTTGTGCCTTTATTTTATTGCATCAAGTCTCTGGGGCATTGCTGAACGACTACTCCTGCCGACACCGAAGCCAGGTGGTGCACTTGCTGGGGCAGGAGGGCCGACCATAGTAGATGCAGTCAGTAGTAAATCAGGTGATCGATCCTCAGGTGGGCGGAAGCGTCGAAAACGCCGGTAGACTGTAGCCTGCTTTTATCCGGCTATTTCTGTTCGGTACCTGCTTCTCACCACTGTCTACTACAGCTTGGGTGTCATGGACTCCACGACAGATCTTATTGTTGCTCCAGCAACGGCTCCCCAGCCATCTGCACGGTCGATTGTGCGTTTTGCAGGAGACGGTCTCAGCGGTGTCCTGTGTCATCTTTTCCTTTCTGCTGACGGATCACCGCTTCAGTTGCCCGATCTGCAGCAGCCTGCACAGATGATAGATGTGGTATTTCATCCTGAATCACTTGGGTCGGTTTGGGGAGAACTTCCTGTTGCCATGCTGTTTTGGCCTGGCCCTGCTGGGCCATTAGGATCTGCAGTCGCTGAGGTGCAACTCCCTGGATCGGCCCCCCTACAAGCGGCTTTCGTGCAGGAAGCCTGCCGGCTTGGAGCTCGATTGGCACGCGGTGGAGAGTTTTCTCTACGGAGTTTTCTTGCAGGAAAAATCGACTTGCTTCAGGCAGAGGCAGTTGTCGCCGTTGTGGATGCTCGCACGCCACAGGAATTATCTCAGGCACTCGACCGTATGGCAGGAGGCATTGGTCGATCAGTCGAGGTACTACGAGAATACCTGCTTGATCTTGTTGCCGATATTGAAGCAGCAATTGATTTTGCGGATGACCTCGCGCCTGATGCTGTTCCAGTTCCAGATACTACTCAGGACGCGATCACTCCGAAGATTCAGCATGTATGTCGACAATTGGATAGTGTCACCCATCAGTTAGCTGGTCGTGACAGTGGAGGCCGGGGTGGTTTGCCGAGGGTGGTTCTGGCTGGTGCCCCGAATATTGGTAAGAGCAGTCTCTTTAATCATTTGGTTGGTCGTAATGCCGCACTCGTGGAAAATTCAGTGGGAACAACACGTGATTGGATTGCTGGCGAACTGTACGACACTTCAGGGATTGTGTCGTGCCTTCTTGTTGATCTGGCAGGGATTGGCGGGCTTTCGGAAACCGGCGATTGTCTCATGGGTGAGCGTGAGGTAGGAGTAAAAGCTGACCGAGTTGCCAGAGAAGAGATTCAACGGGCAGATGTTATTGTCGCTTGTCATGATGCTGACGCAGAGCCTGCCGTTTCAATGGCTGGTCAAACAACGGCTGAATGCATTCATGTCGTTACTCGTGTTGACCAACAACAGGCTGAAAATAAGTCGGTGAGCTCCAAGGAATGCATCCTGACAAGTGTGAAATCAGGTGTTGGGATTGACCAGCTGAGGCAACGGATTCTCGAGAAGGTTTCTTCTCTCAATCGCGCGACACCTGCCACGATCCGTCTACGTGCAGGTATTACATCAGCACGGGAATCACTCGTTCAGGCTGAAAAAAGCATGACTGGCTGTGATGGTCTGCCACCGGATGAAGCATTGCTTGCGGTGCTTCTCAGACATGCCATTGACGCACTCGGTGAGGTAACAGGCGCCGTGGTAGGGACAGACATTCTTGACCGGGTCTTTTCACGACACTGCATTGGGAAGTAGTACGAATACGTTCACTAGAAACGTTTCGTATACTGGAATTTTTTCAGGCATAGAATTCTCGCATGGGTTTCGGTTCAGTGAAAAGATAGAATGTGTTTATTTTGTTCACGTGCTACGGTGAAGCAAGTCTGCTTGCCATACGAATACAAAGAGGAAATCATGACGCCCCCCGAGTTTGATATGGCCTCTGAATGTCAGCGATTATCACGTGCAGCGGATCGCTGGAAAAATATTCCCCCACGTGAACGAGCAGAACTCGCAATGCGAACAGCTCATTCAGTTGGAGTTGAATCGGAGGCTTGGGTTCGCGCTGCTGTCGCGATGAAATCAGTAGGTCCTGATGGTCAGGATGCATGCACCGATCGTCTTCTGTCAGTCCTGCAGGCAGAGGAGTGTGCAAACGGTCCTCTTGCGACGCTACGTCTTTTGTTCCTCACCGCTGAAGCTTTGCGAAGTATTGGCAAAGTCGGTGTGCCTGATGTGTCTGTTCGGCCTCGTATAACGCACGGCCAAAATCAGATTCATGAGTCGCCATTTGGGTCGCCGTCTTCATTTGTATCCGTTGACGTCCTGCCTATTAGCAGGCTTCACGACGCCACAATTTTCCGTGGTCATCGAGCGACTGTGCGTTGTGCGAATACAGGTAGTGTTGAAACATTCATGAAGCTTTGGCAGGAGGAGTGTCGGTCGGGTTCAGATGCGGAGGGGGTTGCTGTTGTTCTTGGTGCAGGGAATGTTACAGGCTTGGCTGCCGCCGATGCTGTGAGTCAAATCTTTGAACACGGCCGTGCTGTTTTACTCAAGCTTCATCCGGTGCAGGATTCCCTTGCATCGATTCTGCGAGCTGCACTGAAGCCACTGGTGGAGGCAGGCCTGCTTCGTGTTTTCGTTGGTGGTGCTGCACTTGTGAGCGATGCAATCAGCGCCGAGGAAGTAACCGCGATGCATCTTACAGGGGGAGAGGAAACATTTAGGAGCGTTGTTTCAAGTAATGAAAGTGAGCTCCGTACCAAGTCAATTACCTGTGAACTTGGTAATGTCACGCCATGGGTTGTTGTTCCTGGCAACTATTCCGAGAAAGACCTGTTTTTTCAGGCAGACCAGATCGCGGCATCGATCGCGAATAACTCATCATTTAATTGTATCGCGACAAAAGTTGTCTTGACGAGTCGACACTGGGCTCAACGACAGCGTTTTCTAGATCGTATTGACCAGCGGCTAAGAAGTCTGCCAGCTCGACCAGCATGGTATCCAGGTGCTGCTGATCTTCACCAAAAGGCCACAGGTGAACCCGTTTCAAATGGGTGTTTGCAACCGAAACTTCTTCGAGACGTTCACCAGGAGTCACACCCTCATTGGTTTGCTCGGGAATGGTTTATCCCGATTGCGGTTGAAACAACCGTAGAAGGAGAGTCGATTGAAGATTTCTGTGCGGCAGTCTCTCAGGTTGTGCATGATCTACCAGGAAACCTCGCAGCGAGCGTGACTCGTCCTGATGGAATGGCGACACATGATGAAGCTCGTGTGGAACTCTTCATAGAGCATGTGCGGTATGGAGTCGTTGCCGTAAACGCCTGGTCGGCGCTGGCGTATGCGGTAGGGAATATTCCTTGGGGCGGTTTTCCGGGAGGCACGATTGAGGCTCCTGAAAGTGGCTTGGGATATGTTCATAATCCGTATTTTTTGCCTCTGGTCCAAAACTCGATTCTTCGAAGTCCGCTGCGGGTGTGGCCAACGCCACCGTGGTTTCCTTGGCATAGCAAAGGAGGGCGGCTTGCTAAAGGAGTCGCAGAGATGTATTCAGCTATCGCATCGGGGAAGAGTGGGCTCTGGAATCTGGTTGGGATGGTGCCAGATGTTTTTCGAGGGTAGGCAAGATGCTTTGTCCATGTCTTCGTTTCAGGAGAGCATAAACGTCGCGTAGGCGTCGGTCGCCGACCTTCAACGTGGTGACCGGCGTGTTCGTGGCTTTGCCCCAACCTTTTCTCTTGCCTTTGCGGGCCCTTCACTAAACTTTTCTGATTGACCGGTCAGTTCGTAAAGAAAGCGGCTCGGTTTGCAGGGCTTGGCTTTCCCCCACTTCATTCGTGTCAGGGCGAGCGAAAGTACAAGTCGCTTTCGGGCTCGCGTCACTCCCACATAACAAAGTCTTCGCTCTTCGTCGATTGCAGAGAGGCCTTCATTCACAGCTCGAATATGCGGCAAAAGGTTCTCTTCCAGGCCAACCATCCAGACGCAGTCAAACTCAAGCCCTTTTGCGGCATGAAGCGTCATAAGTTTGAGAGTATTTCCTTTTGGCTTGTCATCCTCAAAACGCTCGGCTTCCTGAACTTCGAGGATGAGGTCATCGAGGTATCGTTGAACGACCGTGGCCGGGTCAGTGTCTCGGTTGTCTTTTTCATTTCGAGCCAGCCCGTTAACGATTTCCTCTACCGACAGCCAACGTGCTTCCTGCTCCCTCTCATCCTCAAATTCCTTTTCAAGGTACTGCCGGTAATTTGCTTGATTGAGAACGTGTTGGAGTGCCTCTGCGGCGGTTGTTCCACTCTTGGTATTTGCTGGGCCGAGTGCAATCAGCTTTTCGAGCTTTTCAACGCCTGCGGTTGCTGCTGACGACAACTGTCCGGTTCTGCTGAGATCAAGAAGCGTTGACCAGAGACTTTCTCCTGACTCAGTAGCCTTTTTGCGAGCTTTCTCCACTGCGTTATAGGAAAGGCCACGCGGTGGCACGTTGGCGATTCTTGAAAGTGCCAGGTCATCGGTTTGATCAACAAGAAGGCGAAGGAAAGAGAGCACATCCTTGACCTCGCGTCGGTCGAAAAAAGAACGACTTCCAATAAGTTCATACGGAATATTGCGGTGGCGTAATTCAGTCTCAAAAACACGAGTCTGTTCTCCAGTTCGAACAAGAATAGCCATTTCGTTGTGTGGTGCGTACCGCTCTCTCAGCAATCCTTCCACATCTGCAGTAACGCGACGGGCTTCGTCAACTTCGTCTTGGGCTTGCACAATACTTGGCTTCAGTCCAGATGGTACTTTGGACACAAGGGTTTTGTCATGGCGACGTGAATTACGCTCAATAAGTTTGTTGGCAGCTTCAATAATCTCAGGTGTAGATCGATAGTTTTCCTCAAGCCGTACAACAGTGGCCCCTGGCCATCGTGTTGGGAAATCAAGGATGTGTGAGATTTGTGCCCCCCGCCATGCATAGATTGATTGGTCGTCATCACCAACGACGCAGAGGCTTCTATGATCACGGGCGAGAGCAGAAAGAATGCGTTCCTGAATGCCACTCGTATCTTGATACTCATCAACCAAAACATGATCGAATCGTTGTGCTTCTTGTTGACGAATTGTTTCATGTTGATCAAAAAGTTGGTCAACAACGAGAAGCAAGTCATCGAAGTCGACCGCACCAACACCGTGCATGAGCCGTTGATATCGCTGATATCCTGCAGCCGCGAGATCCCACGAATCATCTGCATCAGTAGAAAGCGTATCGAAAACCTCATCGGCTCGAACACCTCGGCTTTTCCACTGACTGATTCGGGCAAGAAGGTCAGCCGGTCGTAATGTCGCCTCGGCTACTTTCAGTTCTTTGAGTACACGACGAGCAGAAGTTTCTTGTTCACTTCGGTCAACGATCACAAACCGTGCTGGGTAGCCGGCATGTTCTGCATGACGACGAAGGATGCGGACACAGAGCGAATGGATTGTCGAAATCTCAGGTTTCCGATCCGGTGCGTTGTCTTTCGATGAGGTCCGTGACGTTCGCTTTTGCTTGAATTTTCCACCAATGCGAAGCACCATTTCACGGGCTGCTTTATTGGTAAAGGTCACAGCAAGAATTCGTTCGGGCGGTGCTCCCTGTTGGACAAGGTGAAGTATCCGTGCGATGACGACGCGTGTTTTGCCTGTTCCAGCACCAGCGAGGACAAGAAGAGGTCCCGCAGGAGCCCGAACAGCGTCCATTTGAGCAGGATTGAGGCCTCGATGCGGATCTGGTCGGCGATTCACGTGTGTTTGTTTTGTGGGCAAGGTTGTCGGCATGGCAGGACTTTACCACACTGCTGGTGTCGTCTTGACGCTCCGCCTCAAGAAGCGTCTATTTGGCGATAAATATTGGTTTGCGTGCGCACCGAGTGACGGTAAGAGCAGTCAAGATTACATGAATGGAGTATGAGATGAAGTCGGAACGTCGGCACGAACTGCGGGAAAATGACCTTGCCGATAGTGTTGAACAGCTTTCTGAACGGTTACGTCCTTACGTAACGCCGATTCTGTCGGTCGCGATCGGAGCTCTTGTTCTAGTGTTAGTCGGTCTTTTCGTTTCCTCACGATGGGAGGCGACCCGCTCTGAAAGTTGGGATACGTGTCTGGCTGCATTGGTGACCGGTGATCAGGAAGGGTTCAGGGAAGTTATTCTCCGTTATCCCGGCACGCCTGCAGCTCAGTGGTCCGAACTTATTCTGGCAGACAGGAACTTATCTGAGGCCACAGATCTCCTTTTTGCAAAGATGGATCCTGCAAATGATGTAGCTCGAGAACGCCTTGAGATGGCAGCCGCAGCCTATGCAGATGTTTTGTCACAGCGACCAACTGGCATGGTTGCAGAGCGTGCAACGATGGGCTTGGCAAAAGCGAGAGAAAGCCTTGGAGATTTAGAGCAGGCTCGTCGTGGTTATGAGGCTGTCGCAAATGAATACCCTTCAAGCCCGATGGCAAATCTAGCTACAGAGCATGCGGATGATCTTGCCAAAGATAAAACGAAAGCATTTTACAACTGGTTTGCCGAACAACGACTAACGAATGTGGCAACCGAAGAAGCGAGTACTTCGAAAGAAGATGCATCGAGTAATGCGAAACAGCAATCGGTCGAACCAGCGAATAAAAAAGAGAGCACTGGTAAAAAATCTACGAAGAAAAAAGAAGCAAATCCCTCATCGACGCCTGAAGGTGCCTCAGAGGAGTGACCACTGGATACCGACCTGACAGACTCGATGCTCAATCCGGGTGATGAAGTATCTTTTTCTGCCGATAATGCAGTGGCCGGTGTTCGGCTAGATCAGGTGCTCAGTCAGCGATTTCGTGCGTATAGCCGTTCGTACCTCTCACGAGCAATCGAACGCGGTGCAGTACGCGTTGATGGTGTGACAGCAAAAGCATCTCTGAAGCTTAAAGAAGGAGCGGTCGTTTGCTTCACTGTTCCAGAACCTCCACGCAGTGGCCCTGAAGCAGAGGAGATGCCGCTTGAGTTTCTGTTTGTTGATGAGGTGATGGCTGTTGTCGATAAACCACCTGGAATGGTGGTCCATCCAGCCAAGGGGAACTGGAAAGGAACGCTCGCTGGTGGCTTGAAATGGCATCTTGAACGTCGTGCTTCGGAAGTCGTAGATCGGGAAGGTCTTTCACATGCCGGAGGTCCAACCCGTCCTGGAATTGTCCATCGTCTTGACCGAGATACGAGTGGTGTCATTGTTGTTGCCCGAAATGATGTCTCACATCAAATGCTTGCAAAACAGTTTGAAAAGCGGACAGTGCAAAAGACCTATCTTGCGATTACGCAGGGTCAGCCAGAGTTTGATCAGGATGAAATCCGCTTGTCTATCGGGGTGCATCCGTATCAAAGGGAAAAGATGGCTGTTCGGAGTAATCATTCAACCAGTCGAGACGCTGTGACACGATTTGAGGTTCTCGAACGATTCAAGGGTGCTGCACTTGTTAAGGTTCTTCCAAAGACTGGCCGAACACATCAGATTCGTGTGCACCTTGCCGCCATTGGGTGCCCTGTACTCGCCGACGCACTCTATAGCGGGCGGTCCTCTATCGAACCAAAATTTTTTGGTGGACCAAAGGACAGCCCCGCGATCCTTAGTCGTCAGGCGCTTCATGCTGAATCGATAACACTTAATCATCCTGCAACTGGGGAACGAGTGACGTTTTCTGCACCACTCCCATCCGACATTCAGGGTGTGCTGGATGGGCTTCGAAAGTATGCGTCATTGTCGTGACGACTAACACCGGAACGCATTCAGGGTGTTATCGAAGCGTCAAAATCAGAGGGCAGTGGAACATCTGTGACCGTGCCCCGACTGCCTGTGGCAGTTTGCTCACTAAAAAGGAGTGGGAAAGATAGCGTGAAGCATGTTCCATGAGTGGCGGAGCTTTCAACAGAGATATCGCCACCATGTTCTCGTAGAATTTTTTGGCTTACGGTGAGTCCTAGTCCAGTCCCTTTTGCGCCTTTTGTTGATACGAAAAGATTAAATATATCTGGTAACGTTTCAGCCGGTATGCCCGGCCCATTATCGGTCACACGGACCTGGACAACCTCACGTTTTTCATCAAGTTCAGTTGTGATATCAACTGTACCGTTTGACTGTTCTTCGACAGCGTCAATGGCATTAGTCACGACATTCAGAATGGCTCGCGAGAGGGCTTCTGCGTCGCAGAGGAGAACAGGGAAGTTGTCTGGTGTTTGGCAGCGTACCGAGATACCACCGTCTTCTGCTCGCTGCTTCACTGTTTCGACTATATCAGCGAGCAGTGCAGGGATATCAGACGGAATCGGTTCAGGTTTTCGATCTTTGCTAAATGAAAGCATGTCCATAACGAGCGAAGAAATCTTATGCTGATTTCGTCGAACGATGCCCCAACCTTTATCAGTTATCCCAAGGTCGTTTTTGTCTAGACCCATCTCGACGAGATAGCTGCCGCCATGAATTCCTTGAAGAATGTTCTTAATGTGATGAGAAAGTGTTGCTATCGTCTGCCCAACCGCGGCTAGTCGTTCCGACTGAACCATGGCCGAATAATATGTTGTGTCTTCAACAGCAAGTGCTGCCTGATGACCGATAGCAACCATGAGTTTCAGGTGTTCGTCACTAAACCGCTGACCTCCGGATGCCATTGCCTCGCCTAGTGGGGTAAGAGTGTCGACATAAAGAACACCGATTTGGC
>CAJQGO010000039.1 GCA_905477565.1 uncultured Planctomycetota bacterium | reverse complement strand
CCTTGATCTTGAGCAGGCTCGGGCCTATTGTTCGAAAAAGGGTGGGCGACCCGAGGATGCTGTCATGCTATTGAGCCGCTATCGAACCTGTTGTCTCGCGCTGCTACTTGGTGTCCTCGGTGTTTCAGCCGGGTGCGGGTGGCATCGCAGCAATGCGTATGCCTACGCCCCTCCGTACGCCCCTCCGGTGTACCCCCAACCCGGTCTTCCTAGTCAACCTGTTCCGGCACAGCCGGTTTCGTACCCTGCTGCACCAGTTCAAGCGCCGGTGGCACCTGGGACGGTTCTTCCTGCGCAACCTGCTGGGGTACCAGTGACCGGACCTCAAACAATCATTCCAACCGCAGCGACAACCCCATGTCCACCGACTTGTGACCCCTGCATGGCAACAAACGGCGTCAGTCCGGTAGTCTACGAAGGTGCCGTTCAAACCGCACCGTGTGTACCCGTACAATAAAATTGACCTGAGCCTGCTACAGTTGGAATCACGTCGTTCCTTTTCCGATGGAAACAACTGTATGTCTGCATTGCCACCATTGGTTCAAAGGCCACCCGAGTTGATGGATGATCCATCACTTGATGCCAGCCAGCACGAGGAGGCTCTGCGGGCACTTGCCCGGATTCATGTGGTCTCACGAACTGCATCACAGCTCGCCGCGTGCCTTGTTGCACTGGCCCAGGATGTGCCCTCTACAGGAGGACAACCCCTTCGCATACTGGACATTGCCTGTGGAGGAGGCGAGTTGACAACTGCGGTTGCAGATCGGATTGCCCGTAAAGTGCCCCATCGAGTTGAGGTTATCGGACTGGATATTAGCGAGCGGGCAATCGGATGGGCAACGCGGAACCATGCTCGAGCTGCGGAAAATCTTGAAGTAACATTTCGCACCTGTGACGTACTCAACGATGCTCTCCCATCATGCACACTTGCATTTCATTCTTTATTCCTTCACCACCTCGACGATGTACAAGCGGTGGCACAACTCCAAGCCATGGCAGCAGCATCTCAGGTTGGATTTGTGTTCTCCGATCTCCTGCGGACACGCTTGGGACTGTTTCTCGCGCAACTAGGCACACGTCTTCTAAGCCGGTCATCCGTCGCGCACATTGATGGCCCACTGTCAGTGAGGGCGGCTCGCACTATTGAAGAATACCATCGACTTTTCAGAGAAGCGGAGCTTTCTGACCCAACGCTGCGACGGGCATGGCCAGAGCGGGTCTGTGCCACATGGAGCCATTCATGATGGTTCCATGCGCTGAAACTAATCTTTGTGCATCGGTCGATTCACAAGCAGCAGCAGCGGACCCATGGGATGTCATCATTGTCGGAGCAGGGCCCGCTGGCTCAGCGGCAGCAACTCTGGTGGCAAAGAATGGCCTACGAGTGCTTTTGCTTGATCGAGAAAACCTTCCTCGGGCAAAGGTCTGTGGATGCTGTTTGTCCCCGCTGGCACTTGCTGAACTAGACATGCTTTCTCGTCAAGGCACCGCACCGCTGAAACTGCAGATTCAGCCTCTCAAAAAGTTGACGATTGCATCCCAAGGCCATGCCGCCTCTGTGCCATACGCGAGCGGCGGCGTTCTGTCACGGCTCGAACTGGACACCCAACTCACTGGGCACGCAGTGGCAACGGGTACAGCCTGGCTCCCAAACACACGAGCACTTCACTGGCAGACGGACGGTGACTTTGTTCTTCTTTCAGTGCAATCGAAGAATACGGACCCGTACCAAATTCGGACGCGGCGACTGCTCCTCGCAGCCGGTCTTCATAATGCCGTCCGCTGCGACAACAATCAATTCAGCCACGCACAGCGACGCCAGCGACCACCACACAATCGAATTGGGCTCGGTGCCACGCTGCCGTCTACCGGAGGCCCGCTTGACCACAAGCACCTCATTATGGCGATTGGTGACGGCGGTTACTGCGGACTCATCCGATTAGAAGACAACACCATCGATGTTGCCGCGGCGATCCACCCCTCGAACCTGCAAAAGAACGAATCGCCCGCAGAGGCACTCTCTCACATTCTTTCTCAGGCATTCGATAACACGACATGCCCTATCAACATCGCAACCCTAGAAGAGATGACCATTCGTGCCACTCCACAACTCACACACAAAACCGGTCCCATCGACCCGGACTGTACAAAAATTTTCCGGATTGGAGACGCCGTTGGCTACATCGAACCCTTTACAGGTGAAGGAATCGGCTGGGCACTCTGCTCGGCGCGACTCGCGAGTGCGGCACTCGTTACCGAGGCTGGCCAGCTCAGACCAGTCGATCAGGCGGCTCCGCGATACCACCGCGGATATCACCGCGCTCTTGCATGGCACCATCGCCGGTGCCGCCTTGTCTCCTTAGCCCTGCGAAGTCCACGCTTTGTTTCCACATCAGTACAGCTCGCCGGTTATTTCCCGCACCTCACTGGAATTGTCGCACGGCTTATTACTGGCAATTCCCCGCTTGGATAACCTCTACCCTAGAACAGAAGCGATGTGATCCAGACATATCCAATTGCCAGAATAATCTGAACCACAGCAAAGGCTGAAGCGACTTT
>CAJQGO010000038.1 GCA_905477565.1 uncultured Planctomycetota bacterium | reverse complement strand
AGAATGTCTTTGGTAAAGCCAACATGCCCTGCTCCTTGGGCGACTGAAAATGCAATCAACAACGGAAAAGCCGATACAGTTTTTTTGTACATGCATTCACTGGCCATACGTAGAAAATTGATCGGCTCTCAGCCGTGAAAGTCGCTTATCCCAGTCAGTTTCTAACAATTCCTGTCGGGAAAATGAAGAAGACTCATGGTCTGATCAACAAGGTCGCCAACGCCTGGATCCTTACTGACTACACCACACATCAACAAAAATGCCTGCATTGGCATAAAAAAAGAATGTTCTTGTACATTTTAGGCTGCCTATCTTCGTGTAAGAACTCATGACGTTACACATTAAGATAGAGTCTATGGGCACTTATTTTTTTACTTTTTGATATGGAAAACATGGCCTCATTCAAAAGAACGTCGCTCGATACTCCCAAAGCGATTCAAAGACTTCTCGTACTTTTTTTTCTGACACATATCTGTTGTGCAAACTCTGTGTGGGCTATCGAGAAGAACACTGAAGAACGACCAAATATTTTATTTTTATTTGCTGATGACTGGGGACGACATGCCTCAGTTCTAGCCAACATTGACGGGAGCGGCGGCATCAATGACGTCGTCCAAACACCACATTTTGATAAGGTTGCCAGTCGCGGTGTGATTTTTCGAAACGCACACGTCAGTGCGCCATCGTGTACTCCGTGTCGTAGCGCATTGCTAACAGGTCGACATTTTTGGCAAACGGGAACTGGTTCAATATTACGAGGTGCTGTCTATGACAGTTCTATCCCGAGTTTTCCGCCGCTCCTTCGAGAGCAGGGATACTGCGTCGGCTACTCCCATAAGGTCTGGAGTCCCGGTACTCCGGCAAATTCACCGTTCACAAAAGCCGAAAGCTTTAGCAAAAACGGCGGTCGGATAAATCAATTCTCTCAAACCGTAACGAAACTAATCAACAAGGGAACACCTCGGGAGACGGCGAAACTCGCAATTCTCGATGAAGTCCGAGGCAACTTTCGTGACATGCTGAAAAGCTGTAATGATAATGCTCCTTTTTGCTACTGGTTCGGACCCACGAATGTGCATCGAAAATGGATCAAGGGAAGTGGCAAAAACCTCTGGGATATAAACCCCGATTCTTTGAAGGGTAAGATGCCTGCTTTCCTGCCTGATGTTCCAGAAGTACGGCAAGATCTCGCAGATTATTTTGGTGAAATAGCTGCCTGGGATGCGGCTGTTGGCGTACTTCTCGATGAACTCGAAAAAGCCAACCTCACTGACAACACGCTCATTGTCGTAAGTGGAGATCATGGAGCACCTGGTTTTCCTCATGGAAAATGCAACCTGTACAGTTTTGGTACAGGCGTATGTCTCTCTGTTACAGGGCCGGGCGTTGTCGGCGGCCGTGTTGTTGATGACATGGTGAGCCTGATTGATCTTGCCCCAACATTTCTTGAGGCCGCACGTATCAAGCCACCGGAATCAATGACTGGCAGATCACTATGGCCGCTTCTTCGCTCAAAAAAATCAGGTTTCATTGATCCAACACGAGACTGTGTCTTCACAGGACGTGAACGACATGTTGAAAATGCACGATCTGACTTTACGCCCTACCCTCAGCGCGCTATCCGTACTCAAGATCATGTTTTGATTATGAACTTTCGCCCAGATCGGTGGCCGCTTGGCGATCCATATCGCCTTGAAGAAGGCTCAGAGCCAACACAACAGGAAATTGAAACAAATACGCGGGTGACATTACCTGATGAAGATGCTGGCCCGACCAAAGCATGGCTTGTTCGATCTCGTAAGGAGGACTCGTGGAAAAGCCTTTTTAATAAAGTCTACGGAAAGCGAATGCCCATCGAGCTATTCGACCTGAATCAGGATCCATATGAAATGCACAACCTTGCTGGTGAACGAGCACATGCTGAACTTGTCAAAAAGCTTACGAGTAGGCTTCTGAGTGAATTATCAGAGACGGGAGATCCAAGGCTCATGAATGACGGTGAGTTCTATGAGACACCTCCTATGGCAGGTCCTTTGAAAGAAGAATCTCCTGGTTGGAAAAATCAAAAAAGAAAGCCATAAATTATGAAGAATATTATTACGTGCTGCGTCTTGGCTATGGCTAGTTCATCTGTGTATGCAGCTGATAAGCCGAACATCTTATTCATAGCCATCGATGATCAAAATGATTGGATTGGTCATCTCGGCGGCCATCCACTTGCAAAAACGCCACATCTCGATGCTCTTGCCGCACGAGGGACGACGTTTACAAACGCTCACTGCCAAGCACCACTGTGCAATCCTTCCCGGACAAGTCTCTTGCTTGGTTTACGGCCAACAACAACGGGAATATACGGACTGAAACCATGGTTTCGTACCGTCCCCGAATGGTCTGACCGCGTCACGCTTCCACAACACTTTGCAAATGATGGTTACTACACCGCGGCGACTGGGAAAATCTATCACGGCTTTCGAAAGAATCCCAAAAAGAAAAGCCAAGGCAACAGCACACCAGAGCATGTTGAGTTCGAAGTGATCGGGCCGTTTGGTGGTGTCGGAACAAAACCACCAAAGAAACTCATTCCAAGTACACCAATGGGAAATCACCCACTCATGGATTGGGGCGTATGGCCATTGGATAATGACGACACGCAGAAGGGAGATTATCAAGTGGCGTCCTGGACCGTCGAACAAATTCAGAATGCACCCAAAGATCGACCATTCTTTTTAGCAGCAGGATTTTTTCTACCCCACGTACCGTGTTACGCCACGCAGAAATGGTTTGATCTTTACCCGGACGATGATTCTGTCTTGCCACCAATTCTTCAGAATGATCGTGACGACACTCCACGATTTTCATGGTATATCCACTGGTCTCTACCAGAGCCTCGTTTAAAGTGGGTCCGTGAAAACAATGAGTGGAGGAATCTTGTGCGGTCATATCTTGCGTGCACGAGTTTTGTTGATGCACAAATTGGTCGTATTGTGTCTGCGGTGGAACAGAGTGAGTACGCGGACAACACCATCATTGTTGTGTGGGGAGATCACGGCTGGCATCTAGGTGAAAAAGATATAACCGGAAAAAACACCCTGTGGGATCGTGGCACGAAGGTGCCTCTTGTCTTTGCTGGGCCAGGCATCACACCGCGGCAAACCTGTGGCCAGCCAGTCGAACTACTGGATATTTACCCAACTCTGATTGATTTAGCCGGTGTTCCGTCCCGTTCTGACCTCGAAGGAATAAGCCTTGTGCCACAATTAAAGGATGGAGCAACCAAGCGGACTCGTCCTGCAATCACCAGTCACAACCAGGGGAACCACGGTATTCGGAGTGAACGCTGGAGATATATCCACTATGCCGATGGTAGTGAAGAACTCTATGACATGCAGGACGACCCGAATGAATGGACAAATCTTGCTGCGCATCCAGAATATGCCGAAGTAATTAAGCAACATCGCCGGTGGCTTCCCACTATTGATAGAGAACTCGTTCCCGACAGTGCTGCACGAGTCCTTACATACGATAAGGAAACAGATACCGCAATCTGGGAAGGAACTACGATCAAGCGATCAGACCCGATTCCGGATTAAGTGCTACGTATCTTAAGTCCTGTTAACACAATTAGTCTGAATCTGCTTCGAGCGATTGCAGCAGTCGCTTGACCATCGCCAGATCAATACCAGATGGCTGTTGGATCAAAAGCCACCGTGCATCTCGTTTCGCAATTTCACTTTCATTGAGCTGGCGGGCTGTCAGCATCCGCAGAAAATGGCCTCGAGCCGAATCTGGGCGAAGGGCCAGCATGGCATCCAAGTATCGAAGCATCGATTGAGCGTCTTTTTCCTGTATTGCAATTGTCAGCAGGTTGTTGAGCATCCGTGACAATATTTCACGTGTTGTAGAGGTTTCAAGATGACTGTCATTGAGCGATTCTCCTGTTTGTTCCAAGAGTCTCTCGGCAAGATTCTCACGAGTAAGCCTCTTCCCTCGCTCAAAAACATCAATCCACTCTGAGTCACCATCAGTTGCGTCAAAGCGGACCAAGAAGTGACCGGGGAAACCGATCCCGTGTATTTCGACACCGAGACTCTTAGCGAGTTCCATATAAACGACTGCTAACGTGATAGGTATTCCTTCCCTATCATCAAGGACTTCATTTACATAGCTATTCGATCGATTGTAGTAATCTCCATGGCTTCCATGAAAACCTAGTTCTGAAAAGAGGACCTGATCCAACATTCCAAGACGGTCAGCATCGTTTGCATCAACTGGCAACCTTGCTTTGATTGAGGCTGACAACCTCCGAAGATCTGCAAGAGAGGCTTCGCAATCAAGCTCCTGATTATCAAGGCTGGCAATCCGTAGTGCTGCTCGAAACAGATCTATCTTTTCATCATTAACAGATACTTCGTTCGAAAGCTGTTCTACTGTTTGATGATGATGAACCTCGGCAGCCAACACCCGCAACTGATCTGACTGCCGCGACAATGAATCGGCCTTTAATTCAAGAGCCGCTACTGCAGTCGATCCGGCTCCCGCCAGCAACTCAACCAGTTTTGTGTTACTCGGATCAATCTCCTGAAATCCTGCCGTTGTTTTTTCAATCTGTGCCCACACCGCATCCTCAGGCCGAAAGCGTGGCACCTCATCGCCAAAAGAAAACCGACGAAATGCCGCTTCGGTGCCACGAAATGAAACAATCCCAGGTCTACCACCGCGTAAATTCTGATCAGATGACACGACAACTTCATGATCATTGACGTAGCAGCGGATACCGTCTTTTTCAACGCGAACACGAAGATGATTCCAATCATCTTCACGATATTCAGGTACATCAATGTCTTCAATCACATTCCATGTGAATACTGTCGGGCCATCAAATCGAGTAAATCGCAACTTACCGTTGCTTGGGTAGAAACCATAATGCTTGTCTTCTCCATCTGCTTCAAATACCAGGCCAGCGGCACCCGACTCATTGTCTAATTTGACTTGCACGCCAACCTCATACGGCACACTTGGCAATGAGCCTTTTGCCAGACAGAGGCTTCGTCCACCAAAACCTTTTCCTTTTCCTGTGACCGTTATTCGACCAGCCCGTTGACGCCAGAGACCACCACCAACAGTCAACCATTCAGTCGAGTCAAGTTGACCAATAGTAAGCCATCGATCGAGCAAAACTGGATTTGGATTTTCCAACAATTTATCAACACGGTCAGCTACGACTGCAAATCCGAGATTGCGCGTCACCTGTGACTTCAATGTCAAAATACCGTGGACCTCTCCACTCCGATCGAGCAATGGCCCTCCACTATTTCCGGACTCAATCGGGATTGCTAATTGGATCATCTCTATGCCATCGATACTGCGTCTTCCGGACACGCGACCAACGACAACACTCCGCTCAAGCCCATGAGGATTTCCAATCGCAATAACCTCTTGTCCATCGCGAAGCGAACTGGAAACAGCTAAGACCAATGGCTGCAAACCCTCTGCGTCTATTCGTATGACCGCAACATCTGCGTTTCGATCGGTCGCATATATTTCAGTCACATCAAAACTGCGGCCATCCGCAAGCTCAACTGAAATTGGTCTGGCTTCTCCTATCACATGCAAATTCGTCGCGATAAGACCATCAGCGGAAATGATAAAACCTGTTCCTAGACCAGCATCGTTTCCTCCTCTACCGACGTGGCGAATGGTAACGACGGACGGACGAACAGTCGCAACCAGTTCTTCAACCGAAGGAATATCCTCTGTGGGCTGATCCGCAGCATCTGTAGCAGCCATGACTCCGAAAAAAGAGAACGCTGCCAAAAAAATAGTGGTCACACAAATTCTATTCCGGCTTAAAGAGCGACCTACTACTACGGCCTTTGTGCATTCTTTGGGCACCTTGGAAACCAAACGGCTGCTCGCCATACGAAGAACATGGCATGGCTCACTCATACGTTCACCCGCTTCCAAAAAACAACTTGTACATTCACTTAAAAGAGCACCTTCCCACATCATCATGACAAATTCTGTCAGAAGAAACCTGCACCGTCATTTCTGGCAAGATATTCATCTTTTTGCGATAAACGACATTGAATCAGGTAAATTCCGCCTTTCACGGAAAACTCTGCTGACGGCTCCCGTTTTCACATGATGTCTGTCGGAAAACGCTGTGTAAGATTAGGTGTGCCAACGACGTGGACTCTGAAGATACCTTCAGTCCCAACTACCTCAATTCTATCGCCCCTTGGTTATTACCCAACATGCTTGCAACTATCAAACCATTTTCCAGTTACATGTTTTCAAAGTTCGTCATATGGTCCACGGGACTTTTTTTTGCAACTTTAATTATCCATTCCACCAGAGGTGCAGAGGCTGAAACATTTTCATTTCAAAAAGGTGATGTCGTAGCTGTGTATGGAAATGGGCTTGCTGATCGAATGCAACACAACCCGTGGGTTGAGACACTTCTGCAAAATCATCTGAAAGGTATGGATGTGCGCTTCCGCAACATGAGTTTTTCAGGCGATACAGTTGACCGAAAACCTCGAAGCAAAGGTTTCACTGATGATGAAGCGTATCTTCAACATGTTAGCCCGTCAGTCATTTTTATCATGTATGGGTACAACGAATCATTTGCGGGCGAGCAGGGCGAATCTCAATACAGGCAGCAACTTGTTGAACTCGTTGAAAAATATCGGCGACTCCGCAAAGAAAAGGGTTGTGATGTTCGGTTTGTACTCTTCAGCCCTATTGCCTATGAACAAACGGGCAGTCTGAATCTTCCTGATGGCACCCAACTCAATACAAATCTGGTGGTTTACACGGAAGCCACTCGGCTCGCCGCTGCTGAAACCAAAGCTGCGTTCGTTGATCTCTATGGGCCAACTTCTCAGCGATTTGCAGAAGGTAAGAAGCAACTGACTCATAATGGTATTCATTTAAACGATGCTGGCTATTGGGAACTTGCTGACATCATAAGTACATCGCTCCTGAACAAACCAACACCGCCTCAATCGAAACTAGAAGCTATTTACGAGGCTGTAGCTAAGAAAAACTGGACTTGGCATAACCGTTATCGCGCTACCGATGGTAACGATATCTGGGGATCTCGTTCGAAACTCACATTCGTTGATGGGCAGAGTAATGCAGACGTGTTACGCAACGAATTATCAATGCTCGATGTGATGACAGCCAACCGTGATAATGTCATTTGGGCGGCTGCAAACGGACAAACGATCACTGCTGACGATAGCAACGTTCCGCCACCAGTAGAAGTCATTTCCAATGTAGGAGGTGGCAGTAAAAGCTCAAGTGCTGAAAAAGAAGGAAGCGTTACGTACCTCAGTCCAGATGAAAGTATTGCTCAAATCTCTGCACCAGAAGACTTTGAACTGAATGTCTTCGCATCCGAAGAGATATTTGAAGACTTTGCAAATCCAGTTCAATTACAAGTTGATGGAAAAGGTCGGCTCTGGGCAGCATGCTGGAACACATATCCTAAGTGGGAGCCGCTTAAGGAAATGAATGATGCCCTCGTGATCCTTGAAGACACTGATCGTGATGGTGTAGCCGACACGCGAAAAATATTTGCACACGTCCATAATCCACTCGGTTTTGAATTCTGGGGTGGTGGAGTGGTTGTCACGTCTGGGCCCGACTTGATCTTTCTCAAAGATACCGATGGTGATGATGTTGCAGACCTCCGTTACCCACTCCTGCAGGGCTTGGGAACTTCCGACACACATCATGCTGCCAACAACCTGATCTACGGACCAGATGGTGGAATCTACTGGCAGAGTGGCATCTTTCTTATGAACAACCACGAAACACCATGGAAGCAGAATCTTGCCATCGGTGAGTCCGGGATGTATCGATTCAACCCGCGAACATTTGCGATCACGCCGCATGCAGCAAACAAGCCAAATCCTCATGGAACGAGTTTTGATTATTGGGGCTATTGCTATGCAAACGATGGCACCGGTGGTCGTTCGTATCAGGTACGACGAGAAGGCAATGGCTTCAAGATGCACACACTACTAGAAAAGGAGTTTCGCCCAGTCCCAGCAAACGAAATATTGTCTTCTGACCATTTCCCTGAGGACATGCAACAAGATTTTCTTATTTGCAATACGATCGGATTCCTTGGAATCCGCCAGTACGACCTCGACCGTGGTGACGGTCTTTCAGCACAGGCACCCGAGCCTACGAAAAGCCCTAGCTACGCTGAAGTCACAAAGGACGGACAACTCATAACCGTCAATCACCCAGGACTGAAAAATAAAAAGATTACTTCGTTCAAATTAAGTGTTCCCGGAAAGCAGCAGATGAATCTCTGCGAAATTGAAGTGATTTCAGAAGCAGCAGCACTCGTTCAGGGAACGAGACGTATTACAAATTTAAAGCTGAGTCAGTCGAGTGAATACAACAAAGGCATGTTCCCAGCCACATTGCTTGCCGACGGAAACAAACAGACTTTTGCCCATACATCGATACAAATGAACCCTTGGATGAAAGGCGAATTTGCCGAACCTGTTGAAATATCAGAACTTCGGATCTGGAATCGAAAAGGATTCGAAAACCGTTTTCATAACGGAAAGATTGAGTTTTTTGACAACAACACCTTGGTTGCAGCCGTGGACGTTGCGATTGGGAAAGGCACCGGGGCCACGAGTCAGGAACGCAGTTTCGGAGAAGTCTGGGGAACTCCTGTTCAAGATATTATCAATAGCAGTGACAGAAACTTTCGGCCAACCGACGCAATTGTTGGTGAAGACGGTGCGTTGTACGTAGCCGATTGGCAAAACGTCATTATCGGCCACATGCAGCACAACATTCGTGACCCAAATCGTGACCATACACACGGCAGGATTATCCGGGTGACCATGAAGAATCGACCGCTGCAGAAGCCTGTTGCAATTGCTGGAGAACCAATTGAGAAGCTACTAGAAAACCTAAAGCATCCAGTAAATGGTGTTCGGCATCGCACCCGCATCGAACTGAGCGGTCGTGACTCTGATGACGTAATAGAGGCAACACAAAAATGGATGGGTAGCTTTGATCCGAATAATGAAAAAGAAGCGCATCATCTTGTTGAAGCTCTATGGCTCCATCAACAACACAACATCAAAAATCAGTCACTTCTTGATACCTTGTTGAATTCCACAGTTCAGCATGCTGTCGAGGCAGCGAAAACGGTCGAACACTTTTGGACGAAGGTTGATGTAGGAGTCGGCAGTGGATTTGCTGCAGAAGCAGAGAGTGATTTCGTCAAATTCGACATACCAAAACATCTTAAGTCCAAAGACCGTAAGACGTATAAGATTGGGGCCGAGGTCTATCAGCGTGAAGCACACTGCAGCACGTGCCATCTGACACACGGAAAGGGAAATGGCATTATCTATCCATCCCTCGTGAACAGCCCGTGGGTCAATGGGAGTGAAGAACGGCTTATTAAAGCAACGCTCCACGGCATGTGGGGGCCGATGGAAGTCCATGGCAAGAAATATGATCCAGCCCGGGGTGTGCCTCCCATGACAGCCTTTCGGAATCTTCTCAATGATGAAGAGCTTGCTGCTGTACTGACATTTGTTCGAAACACATGGGGCAACAAGGCTCCTTCTGTTTCACCGGAGACTGTCAAACAAATTCGATCTGCAACATCTGAACAAACAACGTTCTGGAAGCCTGCTGACCTTTTGACTGCTCATCCACTTGAACCCGAATTAGTCGCTGCTGCTCGCACAGAGCAACAGGTGTTTTCGAATATTGCCCTTGAAAAATTATTACTTGCCACACCTGCCGAGGAACTTGCCCGTACCGCAATGAAGCAAGGGAACGCCAAACGAGGGAAAAATATTTTTTATAAGTCAGCTGCGGCATGTGCAACCTGCCATCATCCGCCGAAGGGAGGAATCCGCCTTGGTCCTGACCTGCAGGAACTCAAGACCAAACGAACCCCAGAGCAACTTGTCGAATCACTTCTCTACCCTTCCAAATTGATCGACAAGGATTACGTACAGGTAACCGTTATTACAAGCGACGGAAAACAGCAGACCGGAATAAGAGAGTCTGAGAATGACAAAGAAATTCTGCTACGGAATCTTGCTCAGCCAAAACCAGTGTCTATCAAAAAAGATGACATTGATGAACTCTTTGAATCGCCTATCTCACTGATGCCGGAGAATCTTGTCCGGCAACTTAAAAACAGGCAAGAATTTAACGATCTGATGCGGTATGTCCTCGAGGTCCGTAAACGATAGGCTCCTGCCTAAAGTCGCAAATGCCGGAGGTGGGACTTGAACCCACACGCCCTTGCGGGCAACGGATTTTGAATCCGTCGCGTCTGCCATTCCGCCACTCCGGCTGGTATACCGAAGATTACGTTACAACCGCATGTTTTGCCAGCAGTGGTCTCGCGGCGGCGGCTGGAGGTCTGCTACGGTTCTCCCCATGAAAGTTTACACGTTTGAAGATTCAACTGTTCCAACACTCGGGCCTCTTGTTATGGCTCGGCCTGCGTGTGACGTTACCGTTGGGACAGAAACACTCTACGAGATGCTTACTCGGTTTGGCCAGGTCCATCGAATAGTGCGGCCGCACCTCCAGCAATACCTCATTGACCTCGACAACGCGAGGACACCATTTTGGGGATTAAGCGCGGCACATGACCAGTCTCATACAACAAACGATGAACATATTCTTTTTGTCAATGCCCGTCTCATTCCAAGCCGTACTCATCTTGATACGATCCAGAATCTTCTCGATTCCAATCGTTGCTGTAAAATTTATGACGGCAATACGATCGCAGCTGCTGTGCTTAATCAAAAAGAATGTACGGCGTTTATGAATGCCATATCTTCAGAAGACAAGTTACTCATACAACTTCTCGATGAAAAAAATGTGCCTGTAATCGATGGTGATCTGAAATTAATTGATTCTCCCGAAGATTTTCTTACAGCTCATGAACAATCAATTGAAGGGATGATTGCTCTTGCGATAGATTCTGGAAACTATGTTGAGTTACGGCCCGGCTTGTACCAGAAAAGAACTCCCGGCACGAAACCCATCTCAACGATTGACGACTTCATCGCCATTCGCTCTGGACCAGTCATTCTTGAAGACGGTGTTCGTATCGGGCCTTTTTGTTGCCTCGACGGACCTATCAAGATTGGCTCACAATCAAAGATCCATCCGCACTCATGGCTGGGCCCGGCTACTGTCGTTGGCAGAGACTGCCGCCTTGCAGGCGAAGTTACTGCTACGGTCATGGAATCTTTTTCAAACAAGTCACATGATGGATTTCTTGGTCACAGTCATCTCGGTAGCTGGGTCAACTTAGGTGCCGGTACAGTTACCGCGAACCTCAAGGTGAGTTATGGAATGATCAAAATTTACCCGTCTGATAATGATGTCATCAGAACAAAGCGACAATTCTTTGGAATGCTTTGTGGTGACTTCACGAAGACAGCTGTGCGAACTGCTTTACCGTGCGGTGCTCTAATTGGCCCAGCGTCTACGCTGGGCGGGAACCCACCGGTGGCAGTGAATCCGTTCACGACAGACCTCGGAGGTGGGCAGCCTGCTATGGACGCAACGGTTGATCAACTCTCAACGGGCCTTAAACGAATGATGCAGCGGCGAGGAATACATTTTCATCCAGCAGACCGAAACCTGCTGAGTGCGATATCGGCTGCTAAAAATAAAAACATGAAGATTTACATTCGTGCATGAAAACCATGACACGCTCTATTTTGCGACAGAACGTGTGATTCTTGTTTTTCTTTGTTAGGGTAGTGGTGAGGCATGCGGTTTCAGATATTAGGTAATCCCCAACCACTCCGCCGAATTATTTTGCTTACAAAAAGGAATCGTTGTGACGCAACAAGTTAGTTATGCGAACGAATCGTTTGATCTCTCCTTTGAGTTATTTCCTCCAAAAACGGCCGAATCCGCGGCCATGCTCTGGCAAACTGTCGATGAGCTGATGGGGTTCGAGCCTGCGCTCATAACGTGCACCTACGGAGCAGGAGGTTCGACCCAGACAAAGACTCTTGAGGTATTAGATGGAGTTCTTTCACGATATCCAAATGTTGCTGTGGCGAGCCATCTTACATGCGTTGGCCGAACGACTGATCAACTGAGGGAATATCTCCGAGAAGCGCAACAAAGGGGTGTGACTTCAATTGTCGCATTGCGTGGGGATCCACCGCAGGGCGAGACTGCTTTTACTCCAGTTGCCAATGGACTTCAGTATGCCGTCGAGTTAGTAGCCCTCATCAAACAAGAGTTTCCTGAATTTAGAATTCTTGTCGCTGGGTATCCAGAAACCCACCAGGAAGCAGTCAGCCCTGAAGCTGATCTTGAACACCTGAAAGAAAAATGCAACGCAGGTGGCGGTACCATTGTCACGCAATTGTTTTATGACAACACCGACTTTTTCCGGTTCCGAGACCGCTGTTCTTCGATTGGAATCACAGAACCCATAATCCCGGGACTGATGCCAGTCACGAATTTCAAGCAGATTCAAAGAATCGCTACTCTGTGTAAGGCTCGACTACCAAACAGTTTCACACAAGCACTTGAAAAAGCCGGTGATGATGTCGATGCACAATTTGAGGCAGGTGTGGACTATGCCTCAAAACAAGCCGAAGAATTACTCTCTGACGGTGTGCCTGGTATGCACTTATATGTTCTCAATAAGTCTCCAGCCGCCGTACGTGTTCTTGAACAGATTGGTATGACACGGCCCTAGAAATTCCTACGACTGGGCCTGCCTGGGTGGAAGATCATTGTCCATACTGCTGATATAACTTCGTAAACGCTGGAGTTCATCACTCACATGCCGCAACTTCAACATGTTTTCCACTCGTTTCACCAGCTCAATTTTATTCACGGGCTTTGAAAGAAAGTCGTCTGTGCCTGCCTCTACAGCGCGTTCGATATCACCAAGCTCCCCAAGTGCCGTCACCATCAAGACCATAATCTGTCGAGTCACCGGATCCGCTTTGAGTTGCTGACATACTTCAAAGCCAGACAATTTTGGCATCATAATGTCGAGAAGAATAATATCTGGCTCGAACGACGCTACTTTTTCCAAGGTATCAGAGCCATCAACTGCTGTCGCAATTTCGCAGTCAACATCAGCCAGGTACACCTCAAGAAGTTCACGATTGGGTTCGTTGTCGTCAGCAATAAGAATCCGGCTGGTTCGGGTGGACGATGAATTACTATTGTTTTTTTTCATGAAAATAAACGTATGGTCGGAATCTTGATTGAACTGCAGATACAGTATCAGGGAAGCTGGAAAATTGATTGGCTTTTTACGATTGCAAACTCTTCTGGAAATGTATGAAACGCTTGTATTAAAAGGCTACTTGTGCGGGTTTCTACATTCACCCAACTAAGAGCTCCAACGCCGAGACGCCCACCTGATGCGAACCGATGAAATAAGCCTTGTGAAATGCCATCGGCTGACAGTTCCTGCTGGAATGTCCAAAATACATCAGGCCGCACTCGCTCGAGCTGGAAACTCGTTTCATAACAGACGCCGTTTGCACACTCCAAAGAGTCCGTACGTTCTCCCTGAATAGGATGAGAGAGTAGTCGCCTCTTTTTAGGAAGAGGCTGCTGATCCGAAGTGGCGACCTCCACCAAGGTTAAGTTACCGCTGTTCCATGAAACAGTGTGACCACTCCCCGTTATCGCAATCTCGGCTTTGAAATTCCCTCGTTCGACATAACGCACTGCATAACGCTGAAAGAGTTCCGGATGCAGGGAACGACCATAGAGCCGAAAAACCAAGTCGGTGACACTGGGACGGGCTGAAATCAACGTTACATACCTCCGCAGAGCAGTTTACCAGCTAATCCATTGATGACCTCGTGCCCTGTAGCCGACAGTATATCGGCTGCAGGCGGTGGCTCCTACCGATTGGCAGAAAGCGGTTCCACAGATTTCCCAATAAGCAATACAATGCGAGTTCATATATCCCAGAAGAACACTCAATTGTCCATAAAAACATGGCAATTTCACTCCATACCCCAGAACACCTTCAAGTGGGAAAAGAAGTTCCGTCGAGAAGCCAAGCCCGAATACATCACGGCTCGAACAGGAACCCAAAAAAGGTGGCTAGAGCTTGTTTTTTGAGACGCTCCGAAGATCGCGTCAGCACCTCAAAAAAATTATTTCCATGGTGGTAAAAATTTTTGATGAACACTATTTCTGAACCATACGACCCTCATCAGTGATAACTTACGGACAAGCGAGCCAGTGCTTGACAGGATCAATCAACCACACAGAATGCACATGTGGTGGAACTGATTCATCACGAAGTAGCAATAAAAAAATCTTATTGAT
>CAJQGO010000037.1 GCA_905477565.1 uncultured Planctomycetota bacterium | reverse complement strand
TAGCCAGAGAATCATTACGCCTACAAGTGACCAGAGGACAATCAGACGGCCTCCTCGAAGAACGCGTCGACGAACCTTGGTAGAGAAAACTTTCATTGACCAGGATATTCCCCTGGAGGGCGAGACGCATTGCAATTTGGAATTGCAGCCAACACAAGTATGGCAGTCTCCGACGCCAATGCAACATTACTCGTTGCTATGCACTCATTTGATCAGTTACGTGAGCAAGGGCTGCTGGCTCCGAGACAAGAAATTCTCGTTCTCCATTTTCATTTTTAAAGAACGCAATTTCTTTTGGGTCAAAAGCGCAACTGACAATACCGCCCATACCGGGAGCATACCCAGGCTGGTGGCACAGGAAGTCATTTGCGAAGAATTCAGCGACTGCTTGGTCATCAGTCCAAGAGATTCCGATAGTACTTGCTGATGTTGCATAGCCCCGATGGAGAATAATTGGTTCATTGAGTTGTTCGTAAATAGCTCGTTCAGCCGGTGTCATTGCGGCTGATCGATGCGGACGTCCACACCAGAGGTGGTCATGCCACCAGCCACGGTCGTGAGCGAGATAATCGGTGACCCAAAGAGTTGCGAGGCACGACCAGTAATCACGATCATTCAAGTCGTCTGCGTGCACGTCAAACCAGACTTTGCGTTGGATCGGTGGCGTGGAGCGCATCTGGTCCGTTGGCCGCGACCGTGTGTCAAACTTGGGGATAGCACTAACCATCGGTTCCGCGCTCGCAAACCTTGGGGTGACGTGGGAAACGAAAATCTCAGTCTGTGTGCTGTACGTACGCCAGAGCGAATTTGCTCGTTTTTTTGATGAAACGTAAGCTGGGGAGCGAGCGAAAGGGCATTTTTGCAGCGTTAGGTGCCGCTTTTTCGATCATTTTGGTTGATTCAGGTCTTGAATAAACGCCGCTGCCCTCGGGGCGTTCTTCCTGTCACTCTGAAAACGCACGGTACACTTGCAGTCAAAGGGGAACTGCCGTGTGGCATCTCAATAGATGTGCGGACGTTCCGCTGGTATGTATCCGGTTTCACAATTAGGAGAGAGTAGTAATGGGTCTACTATCATGGGTCGTGTTTGGCTTGGTTACGGGGGCAATTGCGAGATTTTTTGTGCCAGCTAGCGGCGTATATGGCCTTGTTGTCACAACAGTTCTTGGTGTTGTCGGCGCACTAGTTGGAGGGTTTATTGGGGCACAACTCGGTATTGGCGCGATCGATGGATTTGACCTCCGAAGTATCGCGATTGCCGTAGGTGGCAGTATCGTCCTATTGCTTGGCTATCGAGCAGTAGGCAGGCGGTGACCCTTTTAGGGTTGTATAGACACCAAATGGGTTTCCAGCAACCAATTTAGCGAGTGGTGGACACGTCTACGTTATGTACGTGGAAACTACGATGGGATGGTATCGGTAGTCTGTGTATTGGGGGTTTAGAGTCGGTCGTGCAGATGGTCGTGCAACTCTAGATGCCTCTAGCCGTTGAAGTATTCAGTTAGGTGGTTGCCCGTGCTAGTGTACGAGGCATCGAATCAAAAGAGCAATCACATATCAGTTATGAGGCAACGAAATGAAACTCTGTCTTACCAGCATCCTGGCATTATTCATGATCGGACAATCAATTGTGTCCGCCGATGATTCATCCACAGAAAAACCAAACGCTGAAGGCACACCACGGACACAGCGATTTCGTCCCGGTGAACAGCAAAATGGTGAACGGACGCCGGGGCAGAGACGGCCGGGGCAGTTTGCGGGTGGATTCAGTCCAGAACAAATGGTCCAAAGATTGATGGAAGAGTTCGATGCAGATGGTGATGAGAAACTTAATGCCGATGAACTGCAGAAGATGATGATGACAATGCGTGAACGACGCGGGGGAGGAATGCAACGACGCCCAGGGAGCAATGGAAGGCCTCAATCAGGTAATTCCAATGCAACACCTGGAGGTGAAAAGCCAAAACGTCCCCCTGCAGCAGAGTGAGCGGTACAAGAAGTAACTGTCCGTCAAGTCTGTCACGTCAAACAAACATGTGAAGGAAAGTTCCGCCATGAAGAATATTCTGTCTTTCACTGCAAGTGCTTGTTTTCTTGTGTGTTCCATTGTTGGAGCAGAAGAATCGCTTACGACGGACGAACTTACATTTTTTGAAACAAAGATTAGACCAGTACTTGTTCGTGAGTGCTACGGCTGCCATTCAAGCAAGGCAGGTAATGTCCGCGGTGGTTTACGTCTCGATACCAAAGAACGCATGTTGTTGGGTGGTGCCACAGGGCCGTCAGTTGTGCCCGGTGATCCTGAAGAGAGTTGGTTGTATAACGCAATAACGCATCAGGACTTTGTGATGCCGCCGAAACGTAAGCTTCCGCAGGCGGTGCTCGATGATTTTAAGGTTTGGATTGAAATGGGAGCCCCTGATCCACGGGTGTCTGTTCAGGAAGATGTACAGGCGACAATCACGACTGATGACATCAGCAAAGCGAAGTCAGAATTCTGGGCTTATCAGAAACCGAAGGAGACCACTGCTCCCGCTGTAAAGAACACCGCATGGTGTCAGAATGAAATCGATTATCACGTGTTATCAGGTCTTGAAGCTGCAGGACTTACCCCCGCTGAGGATGCCGAACCGAGGGCAATTGTTCGCAGGCTGTATTTTGATCTTATCGGATTGCCACCAACACCAGATGAGGTGACCGCATTCGAAACCGCATGGCTCCGGGGTGCAGAAAGTGCGGTGTCGAATCTGACTGATGAGCTTCTCACACGTTCGCAATTTGGAGAGCGATGGGGGCGACATTGGCTTGACGTTGTACGGTATGCGGAGTCGACAGGAAGTTCAGTGAACATGACCTTTCCACATGCGTGGCGGTACCGGGATTACGTTATTGATTCATTTAATGCAGACAAGCCATTTGATCATTTTGTGCAGGAACAAATTGCAGGTGATCTCCTTCCAGTGCAGACAGATGAAGAGTGGTCAGAACACCTGGTTGCTACGACATTTCTTGCCATTGGCGCGAAGAATGTTAATGAACAGAACCGTATTCAGTTTCGAGCCGATCTTATTGATGAACAGATTGATACAACCACACGGGTGTTTCTTGGGGCGTCAGTGGCGTGTGCACGGTGTCATGATCATAAGTTTGATGCGATCCCTCAGAGTGATTATTACGCGTTGGCCGGCATCTTCTGGAATACAGAGACCTATTTTGGAAACGCGCAGTCGTCCTATGGGACTTTTTCAGGGGCACAGACCAAGCAAAACAGCAATTTAATCCGTCTTCCTGTTGCAGATCCGAATCCTTTTGACAAGAAGTTGTCCAACGAAGATATCAATAGTGTTCGCCGTGAGATCGAGGACAAGGTGTCGAGTCTTGCGAGTCTGCGACGATCGCCCGCACAAGGAAATGCCGCTTCAGCACAGCGGCAACGTCTTCGCACGGTGAATGAATTGCAGCAGTTATCTGGGCGGCTTGGGAATGTCGACGAGGCAGGGAATCCGCGCACCTTTAGTATGGGAGTTCAGGAGCGTGGTACGCCACAAGATGTACCGATCCTTGTGCGTGGTGAAATCGACCAGCCAGCTCAGGTTGTTCCCCGGGGGTTTCCGCAGGTTCTCTGTGAAGAGCCGGTAGCGATTCCACCTGAAACGAGTGGGCGACTTATATTTGCAAGGTGGGTAGGAAGTGACCAGAACACACTTTTTGCGCGAGTGATGGTAAATCGAATCTGGAAATCAGTAATCGGTAACGGCATTGTTACGTCTATGGAAAACTTCGGTGTGACGGGACAGGCCCCCAGCCATCCAGAATTGCTTGACTATCTTGCAATCAAATTTATTGATTCTGGTTGGTCAGTAAAAACTGTTATCCGTGAGATTGTGAACTCACGTGCGTACCGAATTAATGGAACTTACAATGCGGTGTGCCATGCACACGATCCGGATAACGCACTATTGTGGCGAGCGAATCCAAGAAGACTTGATGCTGAGGTCTTGCGCGATTCAATGTTGGCGATCAGTGGCAAACTCGATCTACAACGACCACGGGCATCAGAAGTCGCTAAGGCAGGCTACACACGGGTTCAAGGAGGAATGGTGGGCGACCCACGTGAGATGGGACGAGAGATGTTCGCTTCAATGATGCGAACGCAAGAAGTGAACGCTGTTCAGCCTGGCGGGCGACCACGCTTCCGGCAGCAAGAGAATGGCCCGGGAAGGAATTCGAACGGGCCACCTGGTGGTATGAGCTATCGCGGGCGGCGGACCAGAGGGTTTGATCCCCAATTGGCTCAGGCTGTCATGCGCAAGGTGACACACCAACTCGATATGGAAGACGCCACGTTTCGTAGTGTCTATCTTCCGATTGTTCGGGACGAAGAGCCACGAGCACTCGCCGTTTTCGATTTTGCTGATTCAAGTGCAATTATTGGGCAACGTGAATCGTCACATACTGCAGATCAAGCCCTGTACATGTTGAACAATCCATTTGTTATTCAGCAAAGTTCTGCCATGGCAGAGCGGATCAGGCATGCGTGTTCCAACGAGAACGATCAGGTAACCATGGCATTCAACCTTGTCTATTCGAGAAGTCCATCGAAGACGGAGCGAGCGGAGACGGAAAAGTTTTTAGCACGGTTTACCAACGAAGCCGAAGCTGATGAGGGACTTCGGGCAGTATGCCAGAGTCTTTTCGCATCCGCCGAATTTCGATTTGTTGACTAAGTAGGTGATTCGGGGACGACAACAGAAACACAGGACGCGGAGAAGGCATCATGTTCTCACGACGACAGACATTAAAAACTGTATCTGCGGGGTTTGGATATCTTGCCTTTGCGGATCTGTTACACAAATCTGCTGCGGCGAATCTTGCTGAGACCTCACCACTTGCACCAAAAGATCCGCACTTCCCCGCAAAGGCCAAGAGGATCATTTTCCTCTGT
Source organism: uncultured Planctomycetota bacterium (assembly GCA_905477565.1). Taxonomy (GTDB): domain Bacteria; phylum Planctomycetota; class Planctomycetia; order Pirellulales; family UBA1268; genus UBA1268. Next base: position 2 of record CAJQGO010000037.1, on the reverse strand, counting down.
AT
>CAJQGO010000036.1 GCA_905477565.1 uncultured Planctomycetota bacterium | reverse complement strand
GGACGAACGTCTATTTGCCTCGGCAGGGCGACGCCGCCGGGGCTGTTCTTGACTCGTCACTCCGAACCTTCTCTCATGTGAGTTACTCTCATCATTCTTGTGCAAGCCACAATGAATAGCCGGGAATAACTACACCGAACCTGAAAATCCGGATCCATCCGGGTCCTTTTCAGCGGGAACAACCGGCTCATAGAGAGCAAAGTACTACAAAATCTCTTCTTTTCTGAGACGATACCATACAAACGAACAGTACGCAATTCGAGCTGGTTTTGGTTTCCGCTGCAGAATGAAGCGGGAAAAGGCCTGAGTAAGCGTGCGATTCTTGAACGCCATTCCTGAAAGCCTGGAAGATTGGCGTGTACCATTCGGCACTTTTAAACTGACTCAGCGATCAAAAAACTTCTTTATTGCCCAGACAGTCGCTGCCCTTCCGGCACGAGCAATAGACCTGGTCAGAGGAATCCGCTTCGGGCACACAGCAACACAGTTCTGGGCATTACCGCACATCTGAATACCACCCTGCCCAGTGAGCGACTGCATTCGCTCATCTGCATTCATGCTGCCTGTTGGATGGCTGTTAAAGAGTACCGCTTGGCTGATCGCATGTGGCCCAAGAAACTGTTTATCAAAAGCTGCCTGCTCACGTGACTCGAAGTCTTCGTCTGTTTCCCCTTCTCGCTGCACAACTTCAATCTTATTAAATTGAGGACAGGCTTCCATGCAACAGCCACAACTGATGCACGTGGTCAGAGGATATGCGTCTTCCTGCTCTTCTGGTGAAATTCTTGGCCCCGGACCATGATCATACGAATCATCAACTGGAACCCATGCCTTGACCCGCTCGAGTGAATGAAAAATCCTTGCTCGATCAACGCTAAGATCCCGGACGACAGGGAATTTCGTGAGTGGCCTCAGTTCAATTTCACCTGGTGATTCCTTAAACAAATTATCGACGAGAGATGAACAAGCCATTCGAACGCGACCATTAATCAGCATTGCGCACGAGCCACAAATTTCTTCAAGACAGGCGCAGTCCCATGCAACCGGCGCAACGTTTCGCCCGTCCTGAGATTTTGAAATCGCAGCGATGCGCTGGAGCACACTGATGACATTCATATTCGGCTCATACGGAATAGCGAACTGCTCCCAGTAACTCTCTTCACCCGGCGCATCTTGCCGCAAAACCCGGACACGAATTTCCTGCGGAGCCTGTTTGTCTTCAGTACTCGTTTCCGAATTCGTTAATGTCGATGCCGTAATCATGGTCACTCCCAATCATCTATGGATACAAAAGGTATCTTGAAGCCTGTTGTGCTGTCACCCTACTGTTGCTGCTTCAGTCGCTTTTTCGGTCCGCTCTTTCCAAACCTGTTCAATAACTTCTCCACCCACGAGGCCATACAGTCGCGGCCGTGGTGGAATGAGTGTTGTATCAACATCCTCGTATGTGATCACCGGATGCCCATCATTCCCATGGACACCGATCGTGGACTTGAGCCACTTTCGGGTATTTGCTTCAAAGCGATCACACCAACGCTCTGCCTCTGCTCTTTGCTCGACCGGCTCGGTTGCTTCGATCCCTGGCATTGAGAAGTCTGGCTTGTAATGGGCTCCACGACACTCATCACGAAGTAACGCACCCTTCAACATGAGTTTTGCAATCGGAAACATATCTCCAACCGCTTTGGTAAACACAACGTTTTGATTTGTCCAGTTACCCGTATCTGAAAGACTGCAGTGCTGCCAAACATTTTCCAGCTGGCACACGTCATCATAAGCCTGAGTGAGCTGATCATTTCGCCTCACAACGGTAGCCGTTCGGGTCATTATGTCACCGAGTTGTCGATGAATATCGTAAGGATTCGATTCCCCTGCGGGTCGAGACAGAATTGCCTGGTGAATTTCTTCCTGTTTCTTTACAGCCGCAATGAAATCTGGGCTTGTTTCATCACGAGCATTTTTCTTGCCACCAGCGATTACGCCTGATGCACAGAAAAGACCACTGAAAATGCATGACAGCAATGAGTTCGCACCGAGCCGATTGGCACCGTGATATTGGTAGTCACATTCGCCAATCGCATAGAGACCCTGAATATTTGTCTGTTGATTGCGTGGAGACCCTTCTACCAAACCACCAGTTTCACTCTTTTCATAGTCGACCCAGAGCCCTCCCATCGAATAATGAACTGCGGGGAAAATCTTCATTGGAGCGTTGCGAGGATCAACACCTTGAAACTTCTCATAGATTTCAAGAATACCACCGAGTTTTCTATCGAGCGTCTCCCGAGGGATGTGTGTGAGGTCGAGGTACACGCACAGACGATCTTTCTCAACCGACAGACCGTCAGTGGTGCAGATATCAAAAATTTCACGAGTGGCGATATCACGTGGTACGAGATTCCCGTATTCCGGATATCGTTCTTCAAGAAAGTAATACCGCTCGTCTACTGGAATATCTTTCGGGTCACGGGCATCCTGTGGTTTCCGCGGGACCCAGACTCGCCCACCTTCACCACGGGCACTTTCACTCATCAGTCGCAGTTTGTCAGCACCTGGAACCGCAGTTGGGTGCACTTGGATGAACTCTGCATTCCCATACTTCACTCCAGCCTTGTAGGCGCGACTGACCGCGCTGCCTGTACAAATCATCGACATAGTCGATCGACCATACAAAAGCCCGCAGCCACCTGATGCCAGAATCACAGCATCAGCAGGGAATGCCTTGAATTTCATTGTCACCATATCTTGGCACACGGCGCCAATGCATCGACCATCATCATCCACAACCGGCTCGAGAAAGTCCCAGAACTCCCACTTCTTCACCCGGCCTTCACCCTCCCAGCGACGTACCTGTTCATCCAGAGCATAAAGAAGCTGTTGGCCTGTTGTGGCGCCCGCAAAAGAAGTCCTTTTGTACAGAGTGCCACCAAAACGGCGTTGATCTCGAAATCCTTCCGGTGTTCTGTTGAAGGGAACACCGAGGCGGTCCATCAGGTCAATGATACGTGGTGCCCATTCGGCCATCTCCTTCACGGGAGGCTGATGCTGCAGAAAGTCACCACCGTACACGGTGTCGTCAAAGTGCTTCCACTCATTGTCACCCTGTTGCCTTGTGACGGCATTCACGCTGTTGATGCCACCTTGCGCGCAGACACTGTGCGATCTCTTCACCGGAACAAGGCTCACGAGATCGACATGGACACCAAGTTCGGCTAAACGCATTGTGGCAGACAGGCCGGCTAAACCACCACCTATAACGAGGACTCGTGGCTGTGTCATAGATTAATCCTTTTTTTGACTTCGCTGCTCTTCATTCTCGGACAACGTACTCCCTGCAGGCGTCACGCTTGGTGACTCCCGGATCAGACTTACTGGGTGAGCAGAATGCTGTTCAGCATCTGCTGAGATTCCGCCTTCTAACATTTGACGTGTCTTGTACATCCGCGTCTCAATCTCTTTTGCTTTTTCAACGTCAATCGACCGCATCCCACCGAGTGCACCAAGACCAGCGGCACCAAGACCAATGCCGACAAACAGGCTGAGCCAATTGGCTCTCTGCATCGCAGCCGGACTTGTCCAAAGGCCCCATGTAATACCCATGCTCCACAGCCCATTCGCGAAGTGATACACAGTTGCAATGATTCCTGTTGCATAAAGCAACGTAATTGCAACCGGCTTCAAGGCGACGGCCGCAGAACTCGCTGCATGATGAGGATCAAACTGTCCGCCACCAACGGGTGCACCCATCCAATGAAGTTGGGTGATATGCCAGAGAATGAAAGCAAACGCAATCATTCCACTTGCGCGTTGGAGGGTATACCGAACATTTCCCATGTATGAATACGAACCAACGTTTGGAACACCAGTCGCAATAATGACAAACCCCATAACAGCGTGAAACAACATCGGTATGAAAATGAATACCCATTCAACGGTTGGCAACAAAGGGCCGAGAGAGTGAATGAGATCAACCCGAGATTGGAAAGCCGCTGCACCACCAAGAACTGACGCATTCGTCAAAAGGTGAACAATCAGGAAAGCGCCTACCGGGATAAATCCCGCAAGCGAAAACAGCCGATAGAGTAAAAACTGATGACGACCCAAAAATGAATCATCTGGAAGGGAACTTGTAGCCACGGCACTCCTCGTCACACATTTGACATCACTGCTACGGCCGGTTGAGCAGAATGATGTAAACCACGACACCAGGCATCAAACGTCGGAAGGATGTCTACTTTTATGCCACGGAGAAAAAAAGCACCTGCACCAAGCCAAGGCCGGGCACTAGAAAACTTGATTTCGCCCGCGTTTCCTATACTTGAGTATAGGTCTCGGGGCTCTCAGGGCAACGCCCGACCAGAGTTTGGCGAGACTCGACGCACGGATTTATACT
>CAJQGO010000035.1 GCA_905477565.1 uncultured Planctomycetota bacterium | reverse complement strand
CTGGCCTCAAAGAGTTGGCTTGAAGCCGCCGCAATTGATATGTTCTGAAGTCTGGCTGCGGATGACCCGTATTCGTATGGAGCTCCAGCAAGGGAAGGGTGTGGCGTTAATGCATCGGGGCCGCCGATGTTTCGTCCGGATGCTGCAAACCAACTCACCACTGCACGAGAGTCTTCTCTGGTGGTGCCTTGCGTAGGGCTGGTCGAAAGGTTGAAGCGTCCATTGTTTGAAGACCAGATGCCGGCAAAGCTGGTTGATCGACATGTTCGGGTTGCCTGATCAATATCAAAGACACCAGCAGTGTGGATCTGCCATCCATCAGGTTTAAATCGTTGTGAGGTTGACCAAGCAATCCCTGTAAAGGCGAGGACAATGAGCGGCAAGGTCAGCCAGGTTATCCATCTGAAACGCTCGCTTTGGCGGGCAATCCACCAGTCAAGTGGATAGAGTGCAGCAACATAGAGCAGTCCGATGAGTGCAATGAGCTCAAACGGAATAACGGAGACACTTAGGTAATTATCGACAGCAAGCCTTAATTGTCCTGCCAAGTCGAGGCCGCCTCGCCTCGCCTCCCCTGCTCTTCCATCAGAATCTCCACGGTCTTGGATATCGAGTAGCTTCAGCACAAGTGAGTCGGTGCCAGGCCATGAGGCAAACATTCTTGTGTCGAGATCAATGCCTATCCATGTAATCCGTCCAAAGCCATAGGCACGTCGCACGACAAGTGGTGGGTCGTTTTCGGTGCCACCAACTGAAGCTTCGATCACACCTTGTATTTTTGGAGGATCTTCGAAGATTGGGACCTGTAACTCTTCAATAGCTCGGCGGGCGAGTGGTCGACTGGATCTCGCATATGTTTCAAGCGCAGATGCCCGACGTAATGGGACCAGCCGGCTGAACTTGCCAGGGAGCCATGACTCGAGAGAAGGAGAAGTCGATGCAGCGGCAGGAAGCGACATTCCTGTTATGAGAAGGAGGTCACCTCCCCCCCGTATCCATGCATCAAGCTCAAGAAGGCGATCCTCTGAAATGCCTCGTGTTACCGCATTCCCGCAGATAATCGCTTTGTCAACGCCGTCGAACGTTAGTCCCGGAGGGCCGAAAACAGAAGAGAGTGGGATTGATTCAGAACGTGGCTCTGGAGAAACTACAAGCATTCGAGATCCATCTTCCCGAGTTGCAAGACGAGACGCTCTTGTCGCATTTTCCAGGTCACCAAGAAGCATCAAGACTTCCTGGCTTGATTCCAGTAGTTGCGGTATTGGTACTATCTTTGCAGCAACTATTTGCGAGAGATGCGATCTATCTGCATTTGGTTCCGCCATGTCGATGACCACGGCCCGAATGGTGCTGTCTCGGCTTCCAATCTTCACAAGAAGCCTTGCTGCCCATTGTGTGTCGTTTATCAAAGTGGGGCGAACCAGTGGTGATCGAAGCCATTGTCCATCTGGGTCCTTTGCTTCTACAGCAACGTAGCGAGTTGATGGTTGCGCAAGAGATTGTGGAATGCGTAGTGTCACCGGTGTCCAGTGTCCTGCACGAACAATTCCATCCAGGCCAATTTCAGCCGATAACTCCTGGCTGTCAGATGTCGCCATGCCAATCACCGGCGTGGCAAACAAAAAAAAGAAGCAGAGCAAGAGTTGCCTCAAAATCATCATGGCTTCTCCGCATCGGGGCAGGTGCAAGAAATTTGCCCGCAGCCGGGACAGCCCTGTCCATATTTTTTTACAATTGCCTGCTCGAGGTCGATATCGACAACATTTGCAATGGTTGCAAGCCATGCCAAGACGTCAGCAAACTCCAAGGCCTGCTCTTCAGGTGAGCCGCTTCGTAAGGCAGTTGCAAGTTCCCCGATTTCCTCTGTCAGCCACATGAATGTTCCTTCGACACCACGTGCAGCATCCTTGTCGTGGTACATGTTGCGAATGAGTTGTTGGAACTCACGAAGTGTCATCTTGTATCTACTCGAGTAGGTTCATCTTGGTCGTGACCGTCGAAACTCCCAACATTTGATGATACCAAAGCAAAACTTTGGAGGCATGTAGATGGTCTACAATGCCTCATCGGTGCTAGCAAGAGCCCGATATTAGGTGGAAGCAGCGATTTTCTCTGGCTGGAGTATACGACCTCCATAGGTTCTTGGGGTAGCAAGAGTTCCGAGAGGGTGGACAATAAAGAAGGTCTGCTAAATTAGAGTTTTGGTTCCGAGGCCACCTTATTCTGAGAGCCGTCGGGATTATCTGGAAAGGCAAGTTTTTAACTGATCATGTCTGCTCACCAATCAGTCCAAATTTTTGATACGACGCTTCGAGATGGAGAACAGTCTCCTGGAGCAAGCATGAATCTCACCGAAAAAATTGAGGTGGCACATGCTTTAGCTCAATTAGGTGTTGATGTGATTGAGGCGGGTTTCCCAATTGCTTCTCCCGGTGACTTCGAATCAGTTCGCGAAATTGGTCGTGCGGTGCGCGAACCGATAATTTGTGGACTCGCTCGGTGCAATGACAGTGATATAGACCGCGCTTGGGAAGCACTCACAGAAGCAGCCCGTCCCCGAATTCATGTGTTTTTAGCAACGAGTGCAATTCACCGTGAGTTCAAGCTCCGGATGGATGAAGATGAGGTCGTTCGGAGAGCGGTAGCAGGTGTTCGTCGAGCAAAAGAGAAATGTGAAGATATTGAGTTTTCTCCAGAGGATGCGGCTCGTACAGAAATAGATTTTCTCTGTCGTGTTGTAGAGGCGGTTATCGATGTTGGAGCGACTACCGTTAATATCCCAGATACTGTTGGGTATGCTACGCCGCAGCAGATGTTTGATGTGATCCATGCGCTTCGAAATCGTGTTCCGAACATCGACAAGGCAATTCTGAGTGTCCATTGTCATGACGATCTTGGTTTGGCGGTTGCAAACAGTTTGGCAGCTGTTCAGGCCGGTGCTGGTCAGGTTGAATGCACTATTAATGGGATTGGCGAACGAGCCGGGAATTGCTCTCTCGAAGAAGTAGTGATGGCTCTCAAAACGAGAGCCGATTTGTATAAGTGCCAGAGTCGAATTGCTACGCAGCGGTTAGTGCCAACTAGTCGCCTTGTTGCGAATATCACAGGAATTCAGGTGCCACGAAACAAGGCTATTGTTGGACGCAATGCGTTCGCTCATGAGGCGGGCATTCATCAGGATGGCATGCTGAAAGATCGAAGCACATACGAAATCATGCGTCCAGAGGACGTTGGGCTTGAGCGGACTGATCTTGTGCTTGGTAAACACAGTGGTCGAGCAGCTCTGGCAGATCGGGCAGCTGCTCTTGGTTATCAGTTGACAGGAGAGCAGCTTCAGACAGTTTTCGAACAATTCAAACTGCTTGCAGATAGGAAGAAAGAAATCTATGACGGAGATATTGCAGCACTCTGTGAACAGCAATTTGCCGTACTGCCAGAGCTTTTTGTTTTTGAAGGGTATTCGGTTTCGTGTGAAAGTGGCAATGCGCCGACGGTGACGCTTCGCGTTAAACAAGATGGAAAAAGTCAGGCAGTGTCGATCACAAGTGGCGACGGCCCAATTGATGGAATCTTTCTTGCGATTGAGAAGATAACAGGTATCACAACCGTCTGCCGTGATTTTCGGGTGCAGGCAGTCACGGTTGGGAAAGACGCTCAGGCAGAAGTGTCTGTTGAGCTTGAAGCGACTTCCGAGCGATACAGAGGACAGCTGCATCGAGGAAGAGGTGTGTCGACTGATTCACTAGAAGCGTCAGCAAAAGCATTTCTTGCTGCAGTGAATCGTGTTGCAATTGGAGGAAAGCCAAGGCTTCATCCTCAGCAGCTCTGATCGCACTGCGGTTCATTTCTAGAGCCATGTTCTAAATGGCTTCTTCTCCGCGCTCTCCTGTGCGAATGCGGACGCATTCATCCATAGGTAGGATGAAAATTTTACCGTCACCAATCTCTCCAGCTACTCCCGATCGGCCACCCTTCTGAATCGCTTGGATGGTTGGCTCTACGAATTCATCATTAATAGCTATTTGAAGTTGTACCTTGCGCAAGAGATTGATTGCAATTTCATGACCACGGTAAGTCTCCGCGTGACCAAGCTGCCTGCCGAAGCCCTGGACATCGAGGATCGTCAAACGAAAGACCTCAACTTCTGACAAGGCTTGTTTGACTCGTTCAAGTTTATCGGGCTGGATGATTGCAATAATCAGTTTCACAGAATCCGCCTTTGAGTTTATGACAACAATATCCAGCCTACGGCATGGTACCTTTTTTCGAACAAAGCATACGGATGCCCCGACCTGAGCGAGCTAGGCGGACTGCTCACCCAAGCCATTGGGGCATCCATATATGGAGGGTTTATATATTTAGCTGCATGCTTGGCTCACGTGTTTTTGGCTGATAGAAATCGATCTTTTGTTGCTGTTTTTACTGCTGCACTCGCGAAAAGGATCAGCGAAACACGTCATGTTCGCCCGAAAATGGGAGGTGATCGCTCACTGGGGCATCAAGACCGGATGGTTGGTTACACGCTCAAGGGATTTCTCATGGGCAGATTTACTCACACCTATAAAATATGTAGTTGCAAGTTCTGTGCCGACATTCCATGAACATGCTGCGAGAGGCAGGGAATTAGGAAGTCCCTGTGTTTCCGGCTTATGCGTTCCACTCTGTGCGTCTCATTTCTTAGTCAAGATTTCTCTGAAGCCCCGTATTCATGCACCTGGTGCCTGTATTTCGGGCAGATGAAAAAGGTGCCGTTTTGAAGAATCTGCAGTCTTACAGGAATGATTCTGAGGAGATGCATTCACAAATTGCTCGTGAGTTCCATCTCGTAACCGGGCACGAGCTACCGCCTCCGATGCCAGTTGAAATGGAAAACTTCTCCAGAAGTCAATTTCGTGGAGGACGACTTAAAGCAATTGAACAACTTCAGAAGATCGAACCAGCTCGGTATGGTCGCACCAGGAATTTTGTTTCAGGCGATGTTACAAAATTGTCTCCGTGGCTTCGTCACGGAGTGTTGGCTCTTACAGAGGTTCGTGATGAAGCTCTTTCGAAAGTACAGCAAGTATCGCAAGCCGAAAAACTTATTGCCGAATTGGGATGGCGAGATTATTGGCAGCGGGTTCGTGCAGCTCGCCCTGAAGGAGTCTGGCATGATTTTGAAACTCCCGCCGCTAGGCATAGAGGACAAGTCATTGACTACCTTCCCGATACGGTTGCTCGCGGGGAAACTGGCTTGGACTGTATCGATGCTTTTTGTAAAAAACTTATACACGATGGTTGGCTTCACAATCATGAACGAATGTGGCTTGCGTCCTGGCTTGTTCATACTCGCAAAGTGACTTGGAGGGTGGGAGCTGCCTGGTTTCTTCAGCATCTTCTCGACGCAGATCCCGCCAGTAATAATTTTTCATGGCAGTGGGTTGCGGGAACGTTCTCTAGCAAGCCATATATTTTTAACCGTGAGAATTTAGAGCGTTTTACCGCTGGAATTTATTGTGAAACGTGCCCTGCTTTCGGGCATTGTGATTTTGAGGGAACTTACGAACAGCTTAATGAAAAGTTGTTCATGAATGGTTCTGATGAGCGAGAAGTCAGGCTGACGATACCGCCAGTAGTGTCATGGGACTCTTCGGATATCCCTGATGAATCGCTTGTATGGATGACTCTTGATTCACTTTCTGCTTGCTCTCCCGCCAAACTTCGCTTTCCAGAGTCGCCGGCAATTTTTGTATTTGACCAGCACTGGCTATCTGATGAGCTTCCCTCCTATAAACGCATAGCGTTCATTTGTGAGTGTTTGGCAGATCTTCCAGAGGTGGAAATATGGTTTGGAGATACTGCTATGGTTTTGGAGGAGAGAGCTCGCGCGCATAAGGTGAACGCTATCAGTATGGCGAACACATCCTGTCCCGCCGTGCGTCACGTTGTCGACAGGCTGTCCGATGCAACGCCAGTTGTTTCTCTTGATTGGCCATCTTTTTGTGACGCCAGTAAAGTAAAAGATCTCGGTAGATTTTCGAGGTATTGGAACAAAGTGTCGAAGACAGCCCTAAGGCCCACATTCGCTGATGACAGGTTCTAAAGCACTCCGAGTGATTCGACCCATTGGCAGAGTTTAGATGCTCTTTCCGTTTCATTTCCTAACGATAGTTCGCCGACAGGGAGACCAGCTTCACGGAGCCGTTTCATGGTTTTTTGAAACTGCTGGTTTCCTTCCTCCTTATTTTTTTCCATGGTTGTAGTGCCAAAAAGTACCCAACGGAAACGATCTGGAGAGGCTTCGCGGATACGTGTTCGGCGAGGGATATCAGCATCGATTAAGCAGACCCCACGAGCTATCGTGTCAAACCGATTTGCTCCCAGCCAAGCGAACGTCCCTCCTGCTTTTGAGCCAGCGAAGGCAATTCTGGTTGGATCAATTTTGCAGCGTTGCGACAATGCGCCGATTGTCTTTCCGACCCTCTCTAGATCTGCTTGCCGCCAACTGCCGGAATCTGAAGATGGTACTAAAACCAGAGCAACGCGATAGTGGGCAACAGCCTCCCGCCAGTTCGAAGTCCAGGCGGTCACAGCTTTTTCCGAAAGCATTCCAGATGGCTCGTCAAAAAACACAAGGACTCCAGCCGGCGGGCCATCCTGCTGTTCCGGAATCAATGCCCATGAAGGTTCCGCTACCTCCGGGATTTCAAGCTTCACGATTGTAGGTGGTGGGGTGACCCTGTTGGTTGAGTCGAATTCAGGCACCTCATTTGAAGGCTGTTCTGGGAAAGATGCGGTTGTGACTCGGACCTTACGGGATGTTTTAGAGTTGCGAATCTTGAGGACGACATCAGTATTGGTTGTGAGTCCACCAAGGAGGCCGGCTAATTCGTTTGATGATGTGATTGATCGCAGAGGAAGATCCTCTTCATTGGTCTGTGAAACTATTGCGGCGCCAGTGATCACGTCTTGAGGCTGAATACCAGCTTTCTCTGCCGGACTGTTCGGCCACGTCCACTTGACAATGACGCCCTCCTCTGTGCTTTTTGCATTACTCTTTGATGGCTGACGCACTGGAGCAATACCAAGCATTGACCGCTTCCACGGTGGTAGTTTGCCAGTGAGGACAGCACGTATTGACAGTGGTGCTTTTCTCTCTGGACGTTGAACGGTGATTTCGACGGCGTCGCCTGCCAGTTTCGGTGTGAGTACATGTCGTACATCTGCAATGCGTTGTATCGACTGACCGTTTATTTGTGTGATGAGATCACCACTTTTAAGGCCCGATTTGGCTGCTGGCGAGCCAGTTCGGACTATTTCCACAAGAGGGCGTCCATTGATAGGGTCCGTTGTCGAGTAGCCAATTCCCAATAGCCCAGGTTTGAGTGTTTCTCCTTTCTTGAGTCGAGGAATGAGCGGAATAATGTCGTGCATAGGTATGGCGAACCCGACACCCGAGTCATACAACTCGGTTCCCGTAGACATGCCCGCAGTCTCTGCAGGAAGTGGTGCAATGATGCCAAAAACCTTGCCCTCAATATTGAGCAAAGGCCCACCGTAATTCACTGGCGATATTGCGGCATCGGTTTGGATGGCTCTGCCCCAGCATCGGCCTACCGCAGAAACAATGCCTATCGCGACGCTTGGCTCATAGAGATCCCATACTCGGCCAACAGCAAGTGCCCATTCACCTGTCCGTACGTTTTCTTGAGGAACAAATTGAGCTTCAGTGAGTGGCTCTTCAGGATCACACTTGAGAAGAACCAGACGCCGATTGAGGTCTCGTCCAGCGACTCGTCCCACAAGCCGTTTAGGCGACTGCTTTGTGTTTCCTGTTGTTTTCTTCTTTGGTGGCAGCGTGATGACTACTTCTTCAATATCAGAGGGAACGGCAAATTCAGTAGTAAGAATCCAACCATCGGCTCCAACGACAAGCCCACTCGATGGACCTGCAGTCGGTGTCCCTTCACGCGCACCTTGTAGGGAGGCTGCAGATAAACCACTTGGTTCTATTCGAACAACGGAATCAGCAATTCCATTCAGGGCGTTTTGAAAAGCTGTTTGTTCGGCGAGGGCTCTTTCGGCTGGTGTCTGTTGTGTGGCTTGAGCCGGGTAGCACGGATTCACAGACACGGCACAAAGAAGCCATACGGCCAGCATCACCTGGTATGTAATTCGTCTGAAGACACCATTCATTTTTCACCTTTTCCCTCTGGGTTCAGTGAGAGAGGGAACGACGCCCAAATCTACCAGAACGATTCTTCCATTACGTATGATATTCAGTTGGATGAGGTCACCAGGAATAAGATAGGAGAGTTCTTGGCGAAGGCCACGCTGTGATGTGACGGTGCGATTTCCAACCGCGACAATAAGATCATCAGCCTGCAAGTCAGCTTCAGCAGCCTGCGTGTTTGGCATGATCGCCTCGACAAAAGGTGGTGTCAGATTGAGTAAATCGGGAACCAATTCCAGGCCAAGTGAACGGATGTCAAAATCTGAAGCCTCTTTCTCGCCTGCAAGTGATTCGTTGTTGCTTCCACTGAGAATGGCTTCAAGTCCTAGAGCCAGCTCACTTGTTGGAATTGCGTAACTCAACCATGTTGCATTTTCAGCAGATCGCAATTCCTTTCCAAGCATGCCAATACAATTCCCCTGCCAGTTAATGAGGCATCCACCAGGAGAGCCCGGATTGTTGGTTGTGCAATCCAGAATATAGACGTTTCCACGATATGCAGCTTCGTGAGACCCACGGCGGGCTCGAAGCGGTACGTGGGCCGCAATGACGCCCTGTTGAATGCTTACCCGCTCGTCACCAACGGCCACCCCAAAAAGATTTGATAAAGCCAACACACGGGTTCCAACAACTTGTCGAGGAGCGTCCGCCGAAAGATTGAAAAAAGGTAGATTCGTGCCATCTATTTTTAAGACTGCTAATTCTCGGCGCAGGTCCGCGCCAACGAGGCTCGCGGTATAGCGGCGGCCATCATCAAGAACACAATCAATCACTTCTGAGTCGATCGCTGTACTCAGTACTGTCAAGATATGGCCCGATGGAGAGACGAGTATTCCTGTTTGATATGACTCTAGACCACGAATGCCACCGGCTCCATAGAGTTTCGCGACACGGCTTGCAGCCTCCACACTTACTGCTGTGACGTCACCACCCATCGCTCGAGTCGCGCAGAGTGCGAGCGTAGGAACAGCCAGTACTGTGACTACTTGGAGTACTCTCGACCATATGGCAGTGGGGTGTGAGGTTCTTAAAGTCATTTGTTTTTTTGCTCTCCCTTCTCGAAGTGGAATGTAGCAAAGCGGTCGCCGTCGTAGTCGACAGTCAGGTGCGTTGGCTGCCAGTATGGCCCGCGTTTACGTAGTCCAGTGAAATGCAGGTCGCATGAAGTAGAGGAGGCTCCAAGAAAAAATGTCACGTGCGAAACATTTCCAAATTCATCAATAAAAAATCGAGAACGACAACTGCTTGTTGTTAGTTCAAGGACATCAGCCAACTGATTTGTGGATGTTGAATAAAGAGGCTGCTGCCCCCAATAGGTGATGCGTCCATCAATATCCTGCGCACCTTTTATAAGAAGGCGTCGCCACATTGTTAATGCTGCTAGCATGCCTCCTGATCCTGGAGGGCTTGAGTCAAACCCAGCTTCAGCAGAAAGACCTGCGTCGGCAGCAGCCTGCTCCCAACGAGATGTTCCGGTTGGAAGAGAAATTGTTGCCGACTGGTCGCCCAGTTCAATCTCAAAGGAGCCGCCGGCCTCAAGCCGTCCTTGGTATCTCCATGATATTTCCTGTTTTTCAGACGCTGATTTTCTGCGTTGGAGAGTATCACGGACCCGTTCAAGTTCGATTCTGTTGAAATAAAAGTTGGCGTAGCCAAAACGAGGTTCGTAGAATTTTTGAATCGATTCGGGAAGGTCTTTCGGATCAGGTGCCAGTGGGTTTGGTTTGGGTTTTGGTCTGTCGCCAGGTTTGTTTTCTGATGGGGGTGCTCGGCGTCCAGCCATGAGTTCGTTGAGCATTGCAGGTGTGTGAACTCCGGCTAGCTCAACAAATATTTCACTCGGTCTTCCAGCCCTTCGGAAGACTACAGGAATTCGCCAGCCAGATGGTAGTGTCCCAAGAATGTTTTTGAAGGCATTGACGCTACGGACACTTCTTCCCGCCAATTCAATGATCTCGTCATCGATTCGCAGTCCTTTTCGCCATGTATCTGAAGATTCAAGGATATCGGAGACAACAACTCGTCCATCAGCACTTGTCGCAACGGTTGCCCCAAGGGTTGCATGGTCTGCGAGATGGCCACTTTTAAGTATCCCTAAGAAATTGTGAACCTGATTGGAAGAAATGGCATAGCCTGCCCCGACGTTAATTCTGCCGCGTTTTTCAAATGAAGCACGGCCGTTAATACCAATCAGTTCTCCACGTGCATTAAAGAGTCCTCCGCCGGAATTACCTGGATTGATAGCGGCATCGACCTGAAGACAGTCTGCGTATTCGAGAAGAGTGCCAGCCGGAAATTGATAGCGATGGACCCCCGAAACAATGCCCGCACTCACGGACGGCTGGAGGTTGGTTGCTAGTAAAAAAGGATTGCCGATGGTGTAGCAGGCATCGCCGACAGAAACGGTGTCGCTGTCACCGATAGGAGCGTATGGAAAGGCATCTTTTCCGATCAATTTTATGACTGCAAGATCGCCCGTCGGATCCAGGCCCACGAGGACGGCCTCGTAGAGTTGTCCATCGTTGAGCCCACATCGCATGGCAATTCCAGCTGGCTGGACGACGTGAAAGTTTGTGAGGGCGTATCCGTCAGGGCTAATGAGAACACCAGAGCCTCCACCGGAACTGCCAGCAAAAATAGATACCGAAGTTTTTGCAGCGGTTTCAATGACGCGGATGCGTTCTTGCTGAGCCGAAAGAACGTCTGGCAGTTTTTCGTTGTTACCGGCAGAAAATGCAACTGGGCATGTAGTTGCCAGAAGTGATATCAATATCACGATGACGATATACCGGTCTGTTTTTTTAGTAATGGCTTGATTATGAGTTGTACGCATATTGATTTACCGCTCGATTCTCGGATTCTTGACTTGAATCGGGCCACTGAGCAAAGAAGCTACATTCTTTTCATCTGTGCCATCTAAAGGTTTCTTTAAAAAGTCAACAATGATTTTTAGTTGTTTGCCGCCATCAATAGCTATGTCGACAGAGAGAGGCTGATTGCTCATGTCTCCTTCTTCTGAGTTTCCGAGCACGGTTTGAAAAACTTCAGAATTATCAATCTGAACCATGACTACCGTTGGTGAGACAGAATTCTTGGCTAGTGAAAAACTTGCCTGAAAACGGCGTGAGTCGTCAGGAACAGTCCATGTTATTTCAGTTCGAGGATGAACAAGTAGTGTCGGAACTGATGAGTCTTGATTCTCATCATCGGGTGTCATGATGCTTCTTGGTGCGAAGTACTGTAAAAGTGTTGCATCGCCTGCAAGTCCACCGAAGTAGGGGTCAGTTCTCGAGTTTGCTGGTGGCCTTCGGGTAAGGTCAATGTGTCGTCCGAAGGTGTAATCGATCGATGATAGGGCGTCTGCTGGGAGAGCAATAACGAAGTCATCTTCTACTGCTACCATCGTTATCTCCCAACAATATAGGTCATCATTCCACGTTATTTTACGGCACTTCATTTCACCTAATGGTGAGCGTAATAGAATGTCTGACGGGTTGGGCTCTATATCTTTGCCTGGCTTTTCTCCGGGTCGTAACCAACAAATGCCAAAGATTTTGTTTCGCTTGACTGGAATACTTTCCCCGTCGAGAAGCACTACAACATTTTCTGGTGTGATTTGAGTGATTGCACATTCAATGAATTGCCATGCAGTATCACGCTTGATGGCAACGATGTCGGCTGCTGGGTTTTCAGGGAGTTCCTCAAGCCATTTGTAAGACTCTGGTGGATTTGACTGGGGTTCTTGAAAAGCAATCCAGTGGACAGTGTCTCGCGGTACTTCAATCGCACTGTCTCCAATTGATAGAAAAGCCGTTGAGTCATCTGTTGAAATGGTATCTGCTCTTACATAAGAACCATCAACAAGCCCAATCATGAATTTGTTCGCGTTAGTCGAGCGTGCCGGTACAGTTATTTTACGGACAGAAGGTATCTTTAACGTGCTTATCTCAACAGGATTTTTTGACGTGTCGGAAACAGTGACGTTTTCATCATCTAGATGTACAAGTTTTCCACGAACAATGTCTCCGTTTGAAAGGGTGACGGTGGCGTCTTGTTTCGGAGCGTTTTCTTGGGCAGGTGTTAGACAAGGTGCCCAGAGTGCGAAGAGAACAAGGACGCCTGTCAGGAGGTAGGGTTGAGCGGTCCAGGCTTTACCGCAAATGTGGCTGCCGGATTGTCGCTGTTTGATTGACTCGTGTTTTGGGAGATCAAGGACTGCCACTTCATTTCTTCCGTTCGTTTTATGGCTTGCCCGTTGCAAGTCGCTTGAAGTACTGTTCAATCGCCTCTCGGTAGTGCGCTGGATAGTCTCTGCCGATTTGCTGCAAGGCGTCTTCTCTCTCGCGGGGTGGGAGATCGCCCCATTCATCAGTTTCACCGAGTTCTCGTTTTTTTACTTCACCACGGCCTTTCCCACCAGCGAGTTGGCTGTCTTCCATCGGCCGACCATCGGACATGCTGCCACCGGCACTGCCTGCACCTCCAGAAGCCTGCTGTTTTTTTTGTTCTTCGAGTTTCTTAATCAGTTTGTCGAGTGAATCAATGACCCCACTCTGGACCGCTTGTACCCCGGGCCCAGCATGCCCGAGTTCAAGTCGTCGTGTTACGTCTCTCATTCGCCGAGAAATGTGATCGAGAGAATCTTCTTTGAGTGAGGTTATGTCTGTTTCCAAGAGCAAGGCAAGTTGTCGGTATCGGACGGGTAGCTCTTTTTCTCTCTCAAGTAGTTTGGCGACACTTTGTGCAGCCTCCTCAATTTCCAGTAGCCAATACTCACAGGCAGCCTTGCAGAAAAGTAAAGTCGTGGGGTCAACACTGGAGTCAAGGGGTAGCCCATCGAGGAGCAGTGCTGCCTCGTCATAACGGCCGAGCCGGATTAACTTTCGGGCAGTCCACAAACGAATTGTCTCGATAGCAAATGTATCGTTTTCAGTCCGGTTCAGTTTCTCTGTTAAGCGGATGATTTCAATGGGAGGCATGGACGAGATGTCAGTAAGCAATCCTTGGTGTTGTTTCTCAACAGCGCAGATGACCTGCATGAGATAGTCAAGAGCATCCATGCCCTTGCGTGGTGTAGTCGTTGCTAGAGTTGCTCTTTTCTGGCTTGTTTTCGTTTGGTCCGAAAGCCACTTTTCTAGTCGCTTGGTATTTTCCGTCTCGCTTGGTTGGCTCCAACTGGCTCTTCGTGCAAGCTCATCCTGCGGGGTAAGGTTTTCGGAGGAATCTCGGGAAATCGGTGTTCCCTCTGCACGCAAATGTGCGGAATCCGTCAAGACAAGACAGGTGCAAAGACAGACAATCGCTACAGAGAGTCGAGCTGCGTTCATTGTTTGCAAAGTGTTGCCTCCTGAGGGACTCAGGATGTGAAGTATCGTCATTGAATTTTTCGAGCAGAGAAACGCCATCATCAGAGTATACTCCGAGCCACATTTTTCGATTACTCAGTGCGGCCTGTTGCGATATCATGAGCAGCACGCTCTACTCGCTCCTGTCGATTCGCCAGCCTTCCAAGGGCCTCGATTAATTCAGTTTCTGAAGCCTGTTCAGTCCCCTCGTTGAGTAGGTCGGAAAACCGGGATGTTCTTCCGTTTACCCGTGTTTGGAGAATCCGCAACATTTTAAGTTCTGCGATTTTGTCTACGAGTGGCTGCTCGCCGGGTTTTGCAGGTCGACCACGAGCCTGTCCCTGTTCCTGCCTGTCCTGCTGCTCGCGCTCTGCTCGCTCGAGAGCTGACAGAAGTTCTTCCAGGCTGCCCACCAAGCCTTCAACGATACCTTGTGTGAATGAACCGTAGTCACTTCTCTTGAGCCGATCTGCTGCCAATGAGGAGTCTTCTCTGATCTGCTGAAGGGCTTCTGGTATTGCTACCGCCGAGCCATCATCGCGGACAAGTGTCAATGCCCGCGTGATGTTTGCAGTAATCACATTTTGTTCAGATCCAAGCCGAGTGGACTCAAGTTCTCGTTCTCGTTTACTTGTTGTGGCCGTCTCATTCGAGAGTTGCTCGACCCCCCGGAGAATCATTCGTTCTGCCCGTAGCATGTCTCGGATTCGTGCCTCGAGTTTGACTAAGAGACGCTCAATCTCTTCTTCGCGGAGTTGTCGAAGGATTTCTTCAAGTTCAGCTCGAGCTGCCTCTAATTCGGCTAATGCTTTTTCCTGCTCTTTTCGAGCGGCTTCTGGCTCGACAGCATCAAGTTTCTCTTTTGCTTCCTGCATACGTGAACGGGCCGCCTCAAGTCGTCGATTTGTTCGGTCTGCTCGAGAAACTTCATCATTTCCTTGGGGTTCCTGTTGGTTACTTTTTTTCTCACCTGAGTCACTGTCTTGATCAGGTGAGTTGCTGTTCTCGCCCCCCTGCCCTTCGGATGATTCATTTGGAGAACCATCCTTCGCTGATTCTGATTGTGGCTTGTCGTCGGAATCACTTTGTGGCTTTACGCCCGCAGCATTGGCGGACTCTCGACGAAACGCGTCAACATCTTCAGCGAGTGCCTGAGTGTCGTCCTCAAGAGTGTTTTGTTTCTTTGCTATCTCGTCAGGGTTGCCTCCGGCTTCTGTTGTTCCCTCAAGGCCCATTTGTCGAGCAATGAGATTATTTATTCGTCCGAGAAACTCTTTCACTTTTTTCTTCGAGTCAGTGACTGTTTTTCTGTTTTCTCCAGACTCAAGCACGGCGAGTAACTCACGCAGGCGGTCAATAGCAGCATCTTGACCAGTACCTGCTTTCAATAGCTGACCCTTTTCCAGCAGTTCAACAATCGTATCGAGACGATCAGTCACCTCAAGTTCTCTTGCTTGCTCGAATGCTGAACGAAGGGTAGTCGCTCTACGTGGATCGGTTGTGTCAAGAAGGTCTGCGAGGCGAAGGAAGGTTGCCTCCAATTCACGCATTCGAGTGCTGAGTGCACGTTCCCTTTCGGCAAGTTGTGAGTTTGGTGGTGAGACAGTTTGTGCCCATCCTGGTGCTGCTGAGGTGATCGTAATGCCTATACCGACAAGAAGACACCGTGTGAAAGTAGAGTTCACAAAGGATAGCTGGGCGGTGTTGTGTTGGCTGTGCGTCAGCATTTGGGGGAATTGCCTTACAGTCCCTTCAGCACGTCACGGGCACGTTGCTTTTGTTGCTTACTTGTTTCTCCACGAATCGACTGCTGTTGCTCGATAAGAGTGCGGAGGGAGTCGATAACTTCATTATACGTCTCCAATTCAATCATTTTATCAAGCACAGACCGCATGCGATCAAGGCAGATATCAGCCATCTTAATGAGGCTATTTGCGTCTGTTGGCTGGTCCGAGTCGTAGACTGCGAGGCGTAATTGCTCGATTGGTCCACTTACAATCTTTTCAAGCGGCGTTGCGATCTGATTCAGAAGACGTTCCTCGAGCGGTGCAGTAAGAACCCGGTTGTTGAATAATTCATCCGAGATATCTCGGAATGATGCTGCGATCTCAGTGGTTTCTCCGTTAGCCCTGGAAGTCGCCTCAGCAAGTTGGGATGTTGTTGTCTCGTTGCCTGCTTCCTTTGCTGTGACATCGGTTACTACCCGGTCCCGTTTCTGCTGAAAATCACCAATCAGGCTCTCGAATCGGCGACGCAGAATGACCTCTCTGGCCTCGAGCATTGCCAGTAGTACTTCTGGTGAAACAACACGAAGTCGCCAAGGCTCTGTAGTACTTGTTTGAGGGCCACCCTCAAGACCGCACATATCTTTTGCAGAGACGATGAGTTCCAGTTCATCACCCACTTTGGCAGGCAGTGATGCCGATTCAATGCGAGGTGATGCCCCTTTGACGAGATCAAGTACGGTAGATGATTCGGTGGCGAGCGAAATCGATGTCTGCTGGAGTTCGGTGTCGGTTGAGTCAGCAGCGATGTCTGTGGTGCGTCGAAGAGAGACTGTTGCCTCAGCGAGCCCATGATCATCTTGGATCCTGCCCGTAATCGGAATGGCTGCAGAGGTTGTGATTACTGATGAGATGCCATCAGGAGTGACTTCAATTTCTGGAGGCAGGTCCGGCCGAGAGAGTAGTTGAAAGCGAATGGGCTTCTGGTTTGTAATGCCAGTAGTATCAGTAAACTGAATATCTAAAATACAATCGTCGAGTACTGGCCCGAGTGTTCCAGAGATGCTTTTTGGTGATTTTTCAAGAGAAACGTTTTGTCTAGATGTTTCCGGTAACTCAGTTGTGAGTTGTGCGACAAGAGAATCTTTTTCCATAGCCTGAGCGTTGGAGGC
This sequence comes from uncultured Planctomycetota bacterium, assembly GCA_905477565.1. GTDB lineage: Bacteria > Planctomycetota > Planctomycetia > Pirellulales > UBA1268 > UBA1268. The sequence goes on along the minus strand of CAJQGO010000035.1, from coordinate 12,818 downwards.
TTGTGTGTCCGTGGTGAGTTTCTGTGGTGCCGATGGCATAGGTATTGAACGGATGGTCGCTCCGGATAACGGCTTTGATGATTCAGCGGTGATCGAGAGAGTGGAGCCTGCTGGTACTTCGACAAGACGAGTTGCAGCAAGGGGCCTTGGCTCGCCACCGATGTACTCAGGCGGAGTGATTTGCAGGTTGATTTTAGCTAATGACGGAGGCTCTACTACGTCGAGACGCAAGTCTCGAAGCCTGCCGTCACCTCCGCGAACCTCAATGGCCAGATCCTCTTTTGGTTTCTTAATGATGTACGTAAACAGTTGGCTTTTCTCCTCGGAAGCACCGCGAGTCCCCATGCGGTGAGTCGTCCAGCCATCTTTTCCTTGGTGTTGTAACTCAACAAATTTGGGTAATTCTCCGGTGGATCGAGCCGTCACAAGAATTTCAACATCTACTCCCCGGGCGACTCTTCGGACACCATCGGGAAAGCCAGCTATCGAAAGAGTAACCTGCCGTGGCCAGGGGGTGTCCCTCAACAGCAGCATCCGTTGCGCCCATGTTTCGCGAACAGTCGGTAGGAGAACGAGCACCGCAGCCATTGTTCCAACAAAAAAACCACTCAGCCCAGCTTTCCGCAGAAGATGAGTTCGTCTGAAGAGGCGGCCCATCGTTATTCGCTTGATAGATGCTGCAGCAATCGACGTTGTGCGGTCAAGAAGGGTGACATCAATTGTTGACGAAGTCGACTGTGTTTCAACGAGACGCAGTTCTACTGCTGTCGAAAGACTGTCCTGTAACTCTGGGTGTGTCCGTTCAACAAGTAATGCAAGCTGCTCATCGCGTAATGGCGCACGCAACCTCCTGATGAGCCGGTTTAGAATAATCGTACTGACCCAAAGGCAAAGTGCTCCTACAGCCAGGAGCCGCACTACTGGCGGAGGTTCAATGAGCCAGTCAAGTAGAAGTGTGCTCCAAAACCACGCCGCTATCGATAGCCCAATCAGTGAAATCGCCTCAATAAAGATCCATCGCCGAGCTCGTTTCCGTATTCGCTTGAGAAACTGAGAAAGCTTGTAGTCGTTTGGTGAACCATGCATCTTGCTACGTGGTTGTTGACCAGTTTCTGGTTCTGTTTTCAGTGGAATACTTGAAGCAATCATAATAAGTGACTCTGAAGCCAGTTTGCTGGCAAATAGCCTACGCGAGTTTTACCAATCTTCGTAGAATCCACTCACTACAGAGGAGGAAAATTCCAATACCCAGTAAAAAGCTGTTCAAAGTCTTTTTGAATGTTTTGTCATTTTCACCGGTTTCATATTCTTTACGAGAGCGGTCTTTGAGCGAGTTGACCATCTTTGTGACGTCAGTCGTATTCATTGTTGTTCCAGTTGGAAACCAGCTGGAGCCACCTGTAGTCAGAGCAACCTGACTTAAAATTTCCCGCTCAAGTTTTGGTTGGGCCAGTTCACGGTCTGGTAATGTTGCTTGAATCCGACGAACTGTCCGGTCATTTTTGTTGCCATCAATAGTGAGGACGATCTGCCAGCTACCTTCACTCGTTACGACAAAACTGCCTTGGAGACCACCAGCTCGAACTGGATCTGAGACAATGGGTACCTGAATTCGTTGTCCATCAGGACTGACTGCTTCGATTTCGGGCCGAATGTCATCCGAGGTGTCCATGATACGCGCGATAATGGTCTCTCCAACCGGATAACGATCGCGTTCAAGCATGAGTCTGCCCCGACTTGAGCCTCGTAGAAGTCGTCCTTTGGCAACGTGCCGGACTGTCTGCGTGACGAGCCGTTCATGAGCGGCTGGATCGACACCACGTATTCGCCAGAGTTCTCCACTCCCTGCATAAAAGACTGTGCCAGATCCGTAGAGTTGGCCCGCAAAATAGATCGGTCCTTCGCGGGTACGACCAAGTCCCTCGTCCCGACCAATTCTGGCATAAACGGTGGCTCCGGGTTTAGCGACCGATGTATCAAAGCATGCGTAGAATCCTGGGAATTCACTCCAGATGGTCTGGCTCGCAATAGGATTTGAAGAAAGCCATAAAAACTCACTTTCCTTGCCGTCAGGACTGAAACGGAGTGGGAGTGGATCGATGGCGGAGAGTTGCGGCGTAAGCATGATCTGCTCACCGCGGCGAAGTTCAACAGGGTGAAGATTTCGGATTGCCTCAAAGCGTCGGTCTGTCAGCCAACTTTCCATAAAAACGTTACCAGCGACAAAGAAAAGACCTCCAGAGTCTTCGCTCACCCAACGCTCAAGGCGAGCGGTCGATGCGGGGTCTAATTGTTCCCAGTCGTAGTCAATTGCAACGATAACATCATATTCATCAAGTGCTTCCCTACTTTCTGGAAAGCCATTAAGAATTTTACGAGCATCTTGCGATATTCCTGACGGTGCCGAATTCAAAAGAACATCAACAGCAAAACTCTGGTCTCTCTGAAGTACATTCCTTAAGAAACGATATTCCCGACTCGGTCCACCAGATAAAAGTAATACCTGAGTTTTTGCATCGACAACTTCAATGTCTGCAGCTTCTAAATTATCTCCTGAGCGACTATCCGTTTGTGGGGGGATTACACGGATTGCAAGTACACGGCTGCCTGGATTGTCCAGGCCATCTAGATCAAAACGTACGGCTAAGAGTTCACCATCAGCCGCTAATCGTACTTCAGTTGTGTCTATGACGCGGCCAGTAGGTTCCTTGGAAGAAGCATCGATCATAGTGCCCGCTTCAGCTTCAAGAAGTTCAACTTGAGCGATCTCGCCTTCGAGGCCCTGACTCTGGAGATAACCAGTGATACTAAAACTGTCGCCAGGAAAAATACGTGGTGGAGCGAGGAGATCAGCTACTCGCACGTTTGCAGGCAATCGTTCTGATCCAAGTCCTATAACATGCACTTCGGTCGGTGAATTGGCGATCGTAGCTGCCGCTTGTATTGGGTCCACTCCCGCATTATTTCCACCATCCGTGAGGAGGATAATACCAGCAAGTGATTCGTCAGGTTCACGCCGTACGACATTCAGGAGAGCATCGCCGAGCCGTGTTTCCGTTCCCTGTGAGAGCAATTTATCATGCCATTCCTGAGGGGCGTCCTGTACCTCGGGACGCTCGGTTTGTTGTGTCTCCTGAGGAAGTAAGACAAGTTTTTCGCAATCGGTTGAAAAACTCCACACCGACACCTCATGCACCTCACGAAGGGAAGTGACAAGGGGGCTATTGTGAAGAATGTCTTTCGCTACCTTCGCTCGACTCATCTCTCCTGCTGTCTGGTTCGGTGCTGCGTCAACGGGTCCAGCATTCGCAGCCAGCGTCATGCTCGCGCTTCCGTCGACAAGCACAGCCACTCGGGATGGAAAACTGATTTCATGTTCTGCTGTGCGGCTGATGTCGAGTAAGCCGAGAAGTAAGATGATCCACGCAAAGATACGTAGCATTGCCAGAGGCGCACCTTTCCATCGAGGTATTTCAGCAGCATCACAGTGATAAATCCACAATACGAATGCTGCCACAGTTGCTACACATGCCACGAGCGCGGGCATGTGCCACCATTCTGAAAAGCTGTCAAGAAGGCCGCTTGAGATACGGTAATCAACATGCTCTGTCACGCAGAATAAAGTGTGCGCTATGGTGTCAGAAATGTTATGCATCATCGTCAGACTGAAAAGGAAAGGTTTATGATCTCTTGCTTGTTCTGTGGTAGCTCACGGCATAGCCCAGCATTTGTTCACAGACCAAGACGATAAGCAAAATGAGTAATAAGGGCCGGACCAAAGATGTACCACCATGACTCTCATTACGAGGCTCAAGGTCGTCCGCTCTGTCGTATGAGAACGGGATGCCGGGTAGGGAATCAGGTAAATCAGAGAGCGAAACTCGCTCTAGATTGCCTTCAGTGGGATTGATGTTGACGGCTGTTGCCACTTCTCGTCGAGTTCCAGAAACAGTTTGCCAGCGGGCCTTGTACGTGCCTGGTTCGTACGTGTCTTTCATCGCAGTTGCAAGATTGCCGTTCTGATCAATGGACGCAACTTCTTGTACGATGCGATCGTCTGGGGGCAAAACGAAATCAACATCAACTTGATCAATACCCTGTTGCAGGTTGATCGTGATTGGCTGCCCGACAAGAACTGCGTCTTGTTCTCGCTGGAGTCTGGCAAGGTGCCTTTCAAGTTCGAGCATGACAACAACCCAGCTCGGGTTATTGCGAGCCCAATTGTTCCAGGTGGGTGCAGCCGTTGAGAGAAATGCGACTCCCATGCCTTCACCGAATGGCTTCTCAACGGCAAAAAATGCTTTGTTTCTTAGCGATAAAAGTCGACGAAGACCGGAGCCGACAGGAGGCTGAAACGAACGGTCAACCGCCATATAGCGATCAACACCAACAGCATCGAGAAACGGATTTCGACGACCACTAAGAATAGCGACGATGGGATGTTCTTCAGCAACGATGTCAGGGGCATTTGGATTTTGTTGGTCCTTCAGAAGATCAACAGCACCAGCTAGAGGAACGGGGAAAACACCTTGCCCGTTACGAAAGAGAAATTCATTTATTGATTTGTAGTCTGTCTTTGGGCCGACAAAGAAAACGACACCGCCGCCGTTTCTAGCGTAGTCTTCCAACGGTCTGATTGCCCTTGCATCAAGTCGTGGCACATCAAGAAGCCATATAGAGTCAAAACGTTTGAGTTCGAGTGTTGTAAGGGCACGAGGTTGCTCAATACGTGGCCGTAGTCCTGTTGCTGCAGTTGCGCCTGGGTTCAGTGCAGTTGCGAGATAAAAGGCATCATCCTCAAGGTTTTTTCGGTCACTTGTTGTAACGAGAAGGACTTCAGCCTCATCGACCGCTTCAACAACGGCGGTCCGGCGGTTATCGAGTGGCAGACGGTCCGCTGGTAATTCAACTTCAACCGTATGACTGCCCGTGTTCTGAAATCGAGACTCAAATCGAGCGGTGGCAATGTCACCCGGTGGAATTGAATCTATTTGTATTCCAGGCCGTTCAAGCCGATCTTCTCGGATAGTAAGAGACACTTGTCCCGAGGGTGATGACGAGTAGTTGCGAACAGTGACTTCCCATGGGAGAAGTACGTTGGAAACAGGCGTGCCACCAATCATTTCAACTCGTTCGACGGTAAGATTTGATCGTGCCAGATTTTGCAAAAATTCTGTGTCAGATTCAGTTGTTGCTGTATCGACGATGTGAATTTCAATTCCTGTGTCTGCCAGTGGTTTTAATAGGTTGGCGATGTCTTCAGAAGCACGCCAGTCGTTGCTTCTCAGATCAGTTATGAGCCAGAGAACACCGGACCCGTCATCTCCGGCAAACATTGGTGCAATGTTCCGAATTCCTGGGGCAATCTCAGTTGTGGTGGCTGAAGTTCGAATCTTTTGAACATCGGTACGTACAGAGTCGAGGTTTTGTGGTGTAATCGCCTCGGCATAGATGTCAAAAAGTTGCTCATCGGTGGTTGTATCGCCAGTGTTATTTAAATCGCCCGGGAAGGTTCGTTGAAGCCGGGAAAGACGGCCAAGAGAAAAGTCCTGCTGGCCAGGTGTTGCTGCGAGTTCTTCAAGCAGACGTTCCACCATCTTGCGGCCGCGGCTCATCGCAGTCGTCGCAGGTAAGTCAGATGATTCACCAATGCCGAACACTTCACCCATGGAGTAGCTGTCGTCGAGGAGGACGACGTGTCTTGTTCGGTTGCTCCCAAGAACACCACCGAGATTTCTATCCCAGCGAGGCTGTGCAAATAGCAGAGCAAGGCCGACGATTGCCAGAATTCGGAGCAGGAGCAGAAGAAGTTGCTTTAAAAGAATACGAGTGCGGTACTTCCGTTGGCTCGCAAGGAGGAACTCCATTGCTGGCCAACGGATGACTCGATGTCGTAGCAGATTTATGAGATGAATGATTACTGGCGCTGCAGCAAATGGCAGCCCCCACCACAGTAACGTCATGAAGTCAAATGTTGGCATCGGTATGACTTTTTTTCACTGTGGAGAATCAAAAATGAGAAAATCTAAACTATGATCTTCCGCGTGTTCTGGAGCGTCGAGACAGAAAATTTACAAGAGTTTTATCTACGGCCTGACTTGTTCTTGCGAGTTGATAGTCGCATTGAGAGGCAGCCGACCGACTCCGCACTTCTGCAAGAAATTTTTCCATCGCTTCAATATATCCATCTCGTAAAGCACGCGGATTGCAACTGATTTCTCCGCCTGCCTCAAGCCCCTCAAAGCGGGTTGGGCCATCGAAAGGAAAGTCTATTTCGTCGTCGTCGAGTATGTGACAGATAGCAACATCGTGCCCTCTCTGCCTCAGGACCTGGAGTCCTTTGCTGAGTGCATCCCTATCCCCAAATAAGTCTGAGAAAATTATTACTAATCCTCGGCGCGGTAAATTCTCCGCAAGGTTTCGCAGGACAGCATGAAAATCGGAGGCGTGCCGCTGACGAGGCTTTTCAAAGCCAGCAATAAGGCTGTTGAGGTGAGAGCGATTTGTTCTTGGTGGAACATTGGTTCGAATCTGGTCATCAAAAATAGACGCACCAACCGCATCACCTTGGGAAAGTCCAAGCCAGGCAAGGCTGGCTGCTAGTGTGGCTGCATAGTCGTATTTTGTTAATCCCGGAGCACGTTCAAAACGAGGCGGGACATAGTCCATGCTCGCAGAGCCATCAACAAGAAGAAACAGTCGAAGGTTCGTCTCGTTCTCGTATTCCTTGACGTAGAACCTGTCTTGCCGTCCCCAGACCTTCCAGTCGACGCGTCTGAGGTCGTCTCCTCGTGTGTATTCACGGTGCTGAAGAAACTCGACGGAGTTTCCCTTGTAAGGGCTTTTATGCATCCCCGCAAGAACTCCCTCGACAACGGCCTGAGCTCTGAGGTCAAGCCGCCCGATACGAGCGAGTACCTCAGGAGGCAAATATTGTTTGGAAGCGGGGGTCACGCGTGAGTTCATCCTCGTGTGCGGGGGTTGTCTCGATAAGTTGCCTAATGATTGAGTCTGCTGTGACACCCTCACTCTCTGCAGCAAAGCCGACAACAATTCGGTGTCGAAGTACCGGGGCGGCGAGAGCTTGCACGTCCTCAATGGTTACATGGGACCTTCCTTGAAGAAGGGCTCTCGCCTTGCATCCAAGAATTAAATATTGAACGGCACGTGGGCCAGCGCCCCACGCAAGTTGATCAGACACAAAGTCGGGAACACCATCACCACCAACACGTGTTTGCCGAACGATCGCAATCGCATAACGTGCTATATGGTCACTGAGGGGAACCTCCCGGACACTTTTCTGAAGTGCAATAATTTCTGATGCCGTGAGTATTGGTTCGACGTCAGATGTCGTTGTTCCGGTTGTTCGCTGAGCAATCTCAAATTCTTCTGAAAATGATGGGTACTGGACGAAAACCTTGAACATAAAACGATCCTGCTGTGCTTCTGGCAGTGGATAGGTGCCTTCTTGCTCAATCGGATTTTGTGTTGCAAGAACAAAAAAGGGATCAGACAGTTGATGTTGGGTGCGACCAACGCTGACCTGCCGCTCCTGCATAGCTTCGAGCAGTGCAGATTGTGTTTTTGGAGGTGTTCGATTTATCTCATCGGCAAGGATCACGTTTGAGAACAATGGCCCCTCAATGAAACGCAGGTTCCGGGTTCCACTGCTTCGGTCTTCTTCAAGTACCTCTGTCCCAATGATGTCAGCCGGCATGAGATCAGGTGTAAATTGTATTCTACTGAAGGCCAGGTCGAGGCTTCTGGCAAGTGTGCTGATGAGCAGTGTTTTTGCGAGCCCGGGAACCCCTTCCAGCAAGCAGTGTCCCTGAGAAAAAAGACAGATAAGTAATTCATCAATTACTTGCTGTTGGCCAACAATCACTCGAGAAAGTTGATCAACAATCTTTTCGTGAGCCTCGTGTAGTCTGTCGGTGGTTGGCGGAACTTGAGATTCGGACTGCATTCACGGCTCCAGAAACATTGTTAAGGGTTGAGGTTGTGTTGGGACAGAACAATCGTTGATTAGATGATACCTCCTTTGGGCCGGTCCAACCAACTGCATGAGTGTGTCTCATGGGTCGGTACCGCACGATTTCCGTAAGGAGCCCGTTAACGCTGGTAGATCGGCAGCATCCCATTGTTCAGCTGAAGAATGGTGAGATTTGTGGCGGTCGTGTAGACGGGCCCAATGTATCCTTGCTGCCAGAAAACTCCTGCACGATCTTTTGTTGCCTCTGCAACCAAGCGTTTTTCGATTTGCCGACGATAGTCAGACCACTTCTGGCCACCCTCGCGGTACATGACCTGCGAGTAATAATAGTGGGCGTAGTGCCAATGGCCAAAGCCGTTGTTTGCAATGTTTCCCAGATGCTTTTCCGCATAGGTCAGCATTCGGGGAACATGGGTATCATCGTATTCCCCAGCGTTGAATAAGCATGCAATAGCTGCTGCCGAAATCGCTGGTCGCCCTCCTCCTCCTTTCGAACTGTATTGCACGCCACCATCTGGCATGGTGCACTTGTGGATGTACGCAATGGCACGATCTATTATCTCCCGAGGAACCGGAATGCCCGCATTTCGACACCCTCGCAGCCCCTGCACTTGTGTAATTGTTGTTGAACCCTCGTCGAAGTCATTTCCATCCTTTGCGCTTACGTACCCCCAGCCCCCATCTTTTGTTTGCGCCCGCCCCGAAAATTCAACAGCCTGCTCAAGAACTTGAATAAGTTCACTTCGGCGAGCAAGGTCCTCTTCTTCACCAAGGACCTGAGACAGGAAGAGCATTGAGAATCCATGTCCGTAGGTATAGCGATCATCTGTTTTCGGGTCACCGATAAGCCCATTTGGCCGTGAACGACTTATAAGATAGTCAACAGCTTGGGCGATTGAGTCAGCATATTTCCCTTGCGTGGGCGTAGAGCCTTCGAGAAGCAGAGCCGTTCCGGCAAGGGCTGTCATTGCCGTGGGGTACCGGCCCTCATTGGCAGTCCAGTTGCCTCGTCGCGATTGATTTGCCACGAGCCAGTCAAGGCCGCCAGATACAGCCTCGTTTGCATCAATTGACGCCGCTTCCGCGCGATGGAACTGCCAGATACCTGGTTGAGTAAAGACAGTTAGAAGTGATATTACGATCGTGAATGACACAAACCTCTGGTTGGCACATCGCCCTAATCCTCTAGGCAGGTTTTCATTCATGAATGCATGTCTCTCGTGATGGCCCGATTGAGGTGTTTCTGTGGTGTTTGAAATATCGACTCGTTGCAAGCAATTTATGGGCCATTTATTGCCCGTTCAATCCAGTGTTGCACTTCACTTAGAATGTCCGTGTAGACCAGCGGCTCTTCTTCCGAGCGAAACGGCTGAGTGTTTTCCCTAGGTAACCCCGTAAAGTGAAGCATGATCTTTGGAATATTTCCACCCATCTGTCGTCTGCTTACGATTCTCATTTCAACGGTCGAATTCAGGGCATCGCCACGTACGCTAAGTTCTGCAGTGCTTGTATTCTGATCGGGCTCCATTCGAAGTTTGTCGTCAATGTGGAGTAACGAACCAGTTCGTTTGTCGAGGCACAGCAGGCTTAGACGGTAGCGTCCCCGGTAGTTTCCCCCGTGGCCTGCATGCGTATTTGCCATACGCAGACGGCGGCCAAATATGAGGGTTGGTAGGCCCGTGGGTTGTGGAGTTTGAACAATGTGCCGCTGGACTGAAGCAGGTTGAGACCACATCATGTCACCGGTCAGTTGGCTGATGGACCACATTGTTGATGATTCAGCTTTCGGCTGTCCCGTGCCAGTTCCAAAACGGTTTATTGCGTCAATTCCGTTAAACCGTTTTTCGTCCTGCCTGTTTTCCTTTCGGATCGCGAACAGAATGTACCTATCCTGCCAAGCGAGGCAGCGGAGTTGCTGAAGCCCGGTCGGCATCTCTTGCAGGGTTGTCGTAAATTTTGTTCTTCTGGCTGCAATGTCGATAGCAGTTAAATTTCCATCTGGGGTTATCACCAGAAAAATATCATCATCAACAATGAGTCCGCGGGCAGAGGGGGGGCACTCGCAAACGATATGTTGGCTGTTGTCACGTACATCAATCACTGCTAATTGCACGTTCTCGGTTGTGTTGGGATCGGTTGGACTCAGGGCAAGAAGATGCTTGCCAGAGGCGTTGAGTCGATTCTGTCGGGGAGGGAGGTCATGGCAGGAAATGAGATGACCATCTTTCATTGAGAGGATTTGGGATTTTTTGCCGTCCCTTCCTGTAATGCAGAGCACCTCTGAGTCACCAAATACTTCTGATCCTGCCGGGATGTCTCGTCGTCTCCACAGAATCTCACCCGTTCGAATATGGCGTAGCTCAAGAGTGTTGCCAGAGATAATGGGGACGCCTGTGCGCTGTGGATTGCCAATGCGAAAAGTCGGTATTCTCTGAATTTGGTGATTGCTTAATTCGACTGCAACTTTTGACTGAAGTGGTAATGGCCCGAGAGGCCGCAGGAGTCGTTCTAGTGAGGTGCTAGGAGTCTGAGTTGTGAAGTTTTGTCTTGGATTAATAATACGGTTGTCAGTTGTTGCCCAAAGAAGTCGGTGTTCACCATCAGCTGGTTCACAAATTTCAAAAGCCGTAAGAGAGTGGCTGGTTTGAAGAAGAAGAATGCGGCTTATGAGGAAAGCAGAATGCGAACGGAGACGAAAATAACTCGTAAGGTGTGGATGTTTTGCCCCCTCTAGATCAATCGAGATAGCATCTCCAATTGCCGCTCCAAATTGGTCACGAAGGATAATACTTCGTCCGGTATGTTCAAGGGTTGCATTCGGAAAGCCAGAATTCTTTGCGTGAATGAGCCTGATCTGTGTTGTTTTATTAAGGACATCACCAACTTCTGTCGCTTCTTGGCTTTGCGTGACATCAACCTGCCCAAGTGGCCACGTATCGTGCACAAAGCTTTTGGTGGCATCAAGTTGTCTTGATGTATTGGTTGAAAACGTTGGCTGCCCGGTGTTGTTTGGGGCGAGAAGCTGAAGCTCAAGGAGTATGTTTTGTCGCGCTATACCAGTTAATCCTGAAAGCTCCTCCTGCAATGTCGCTCGAAGGCTGCTTGTAGCCGTGGCTTCTACCTTGCGGTTAGCGAATCGATCTATAAAAACATCGAGCGCAATGTGTCGAGCCGATGGATTTGGAATGGATGTTACTTTTTGAAGCTCATTTTTTTCATCCTCATCAATTATCTGCTGTATTTTTTCAGATGATGGTGTTTCAACGATCTGGTTCAGTTTTCTTTGGAACCAGCGGCTTGATGCGATCCAGAGTGACGTATCTACGGGGTCGCGTATTAACGTTTTGTCATCTCGTGGCGGTAAAAAGGTCGATGATCGAAGGCAGTCTCGGCAGACCTCCCAGGCCTTCATTGGTTCATGTGCTTGAAGAAAACCTTCTGCAGCAAGTTGACGAATGGTTTCTGCCGTCTGTTGAGACGGCGCGATTGCAACACCCTCAGGCCAAAAGTCGGCAGCAGCTGAAAAGTCGTTTTTCAAAGCAAACTCAATCGCCTGACTCAATGTAGAAGCCGAAGGACGTGGTCCTTTGCTGCCGTGAATGCTGCGGATATCTACCAGACCTTCAGTGGTATTGCCTTTATCAAGCCTGAGCTCACCTCGCCAGGTGACAGCCCACGGATCGTTCGGGTTTTCCTTTAGAGCGGTTTCAATACCACGTTCAAGATCAGCAGTCTGGTGGTACACATCAAGAGAATCCAATCCCTGGGAAATCACCTCACCACGGTAGGAGATAAGGTTGCCGGGCAGAGCGGAGCCCCGGCCAAGAGATGTCCCCACTATCTTGCCGTTCGACGTGTCGATTTCAGCGACTGCTGGAGTGTCGATTGGGACATAGAGACGGCTTCCAGAAAGAATTCCTCGTCCACAGACCAATTCATTATTGAGTCCAATAGTTTGTTTCCAGGCGATCTTTCCGTCATCGAGCGAGACTGCTGCTGCGGTCTTTTGCCCAAGCAGGACGACCATGCGATTGGTGATCCCAGCGACCGTTATGAAATCAGCTCGTGGTGATCGCCACAATAGTTTGCCAGTCCGGACATCAACGCAATGAAGAAATTCTGAGCCGGATGGCGTGAGTAGTACTCTGTCCCCGGCGATGATGGGGAGTGAATCGACCCATTTGCCTCCGTCAGCGGTCCCCTCTGCCGAGGACTTCATTTGCATGCCAGCCATATTGCCCGCCAAAACCTGAAATCTCAGTTGAATACCATTTGCTAATCTTCGTACATCGTCTGGTTTTGGAATAGTAAATCGGTATGCCCAGAGAAGCGTACGAGCTGCCAAGTCGACTGCTATTGCCGCACCAGCACCGGTAGGACACACCAGGATACCTTCAGCAAAAGCGGGAGAGAGCCCAAGTTGCTTACGGTCATCTCGGTTATTGATGTCGTATTCGACGTCAACCTCAGCGAGTGGCTGTGACCAAATAGTTTCACCAGTTGCTGATGACAAGACGTCGAGTCGTATCTGCTGTCGTTCTTCGACAAGAACAAAGAGCTCATTGCCGAGCGGTAGAGGGCTTCCCAGGAACCAGCGCGAGTCAGGCTTCTCTGCCGGTAATTCCTTATTCGCTCGTGGAAGTTGCCAGCGAAGGTGCCCGTTCTGCGAAATGTCGTAAGCAACAAGGCGGTTACTGCGATGAGTAGTGCGTAGACCGCCAGGTTGTCGTAGTTGTTGTCGAGAGATTGCTGAGGAGTCTTGCTCAACAACAAAAACGAGTTCTCCATCACTTGAGAGAGTTGAGGAGGTTGTGTCATAAAACAA
>CAJQGO010000034.1 GCA_905477565.1 uncultured Planctomycetota bacterium | reverse complement strand
CATGAGTGCGAGTCGTGTGGAAAGAAGTGTTTGGAAGATCGTTTTTGTTTCATCAGCAAGATTCTCAACAGTGTCATCCAGCCCATGCCAATCAATCATAATCGACAATGCCTTATCCTGAGGACGTCCCATCATTGCATCGAGAAGGTCGGCATCAAAGGTTTTTCCCCGACGACGTAATAACTCGGTTCCAACATCCTGATAGAGTTCTTCTGTATTCACGAGCAGGCCATCGAGGTCAAAAACAGCGGCGCGGATGTCAAACGGTGATCCCTGAGCGTCTTTGGCCATTTTTATTTCCCTATGTTGATGGAACTTTTCAGTTCTACGTCCTGAGATACCAAGCCATTTGTTCAGCCAAGAAACTGGTAAGAATGTCTTCAAGTCTGACGTTTTAATCGGTACTGGTGACAATAACACGCTATTTGGTATCAAAACCGCAAGAAACAAGGCTTTCTACTCCTTGCAGCACTCGACATCGGGTCGTACAACGTAGGTTCGTAGCGTACTTTAGTTTCGCGTTGACGTAGGGGTATCCAGATTTATGACTACAGCCGATAGTGGCCCGTCGCAGCAGGGAACGGACGTCAGAATGAAGGAAGCGGGTGGAAGCGGTTGGATACCAGTGCAAGGTGAGGGTCGAGTTGGAACATATGATGCGGCGACATCGACACGTATTCGCTTTGAACGAATGATCTCTAATGACTTGTTTAGCTCTGCAAAAGTCGCAGCAGATGGCTGTACAGTTGAAAATACCGGCTCTGGACTGCTGGTAGCACGCCGCTCTTTTGGTCCAGATGTCCAATAATGAATTGCCCCTGAATGGAAGGAACACCTTAGATGTCTCACGCGAGTCCAAAACTTCATAATGCAATGTGGCCAGGCCTTGTTGGAAAGGGCACTGACGAAGGTCAGGAGCCACCAATATCGTTGGACAGAATGTTAGAACTGACAGCAGCTGCAGAAGTCGATGGCCAGAAATTTGATGGAATCGACTATTTTCTTTTCTTGCCGCATACCAACCCTGAAGCGACCGATGACGAACTCCTCAAGATCGCTGATAAAATTGCGAGTCATGGTTTTGCAGTGGGGTCACTCGTTGCACCAGTGTGGCCGGGTACCATTGGTGATTCTGCAATGGGCGATGCTGAGTCACGAGAAAAGTTTTTGTCAGCTGTGAAAATGGCGTGTCGTATTGCCAGGGTATTTGAGCAGCACGGAGTCAGGAAATACGGAGTCATCCGTATAGATTCAGCTGAGTTTGGCGTTGCCAAGTGGCGAGAAGATGCCAAGGCAGGTACCGCAAGAATAGTTGAGACTTTTAAAGAGGCTGCTCAGATTGCCGCCGATAATGGACAGAGGCTTGCCGCAGAGGGAGAGATTTGCTGGGCCGGCATGCATTCCTGGCGTGACATGCTGGATGTTCTTGAGGGAGTAGGCATGCCGGAAACGCTTGGATTCCAAGCTGACTTGGCGCACACATATCTCTATCTGCTCGGCTGTAACGCCCCCGAGCATGCATTAGTCAACTCAGACTGCAGCACCGAAGAGTTCTACGCTGCATATAAGCAGATGACTGACAAATTACGGCCGTGGACTATTGATTTTCATGTTGCACAGAATGATGGTGAAATTCACGGAGCAGGTTCACACGATAAAACCGGGAAACACTGCCCAGCCGACGACCCCAATGGAAAACTCGACATTGTGAAATGTTCCGGGTACTGGCTTGAAGATGCTTCTTCTCGGTGCATTGAGCACATCTGCTGGGATGGCTGTATGTTTCCGAATGAAACACTCGAAAATCCAGCAACATGGAACACAATTTTGAAAACGATGATTGCCGTGCGCGATGCACATGGTTGGAATTAAAATAGATTTCGAAAGGACGATATTGATGGCAAAACCACTTCGTATTGGCATGATTGGCTACGGCTTTATGGGTCGTGCACACTCCAATGGCTACAACCGTGTGAAGAATTTTTTCGACCTCGAGTATGAACCAGTGCTTCAGGCTGTTGCTGCACGAGACACCGAGAAAGCTCAAGCCTTTGCAACAAAGTGGGGGTATCAGCGTGTTGAAAATGATTGGCGAAAACTTGTCGCCGCCGATGATATTGATGCAATTGATATTTGTACGCCAAACAATCTTCATGCCGATATTGCGATCGAAGCTGCCAAGCACGGAAAAGCGATTTTGTGTGAAAAGCCTCTGTCAATGAACACGGCAGAAGGTGAGACAATGTGTGAGGCTATCGAGAAGGCAGGTGTGCCAAATACGGTCTGGTACAACTATCGAAGAATGCCGGCTGTAACATTTGCCAAGCAATTGATCGACGAGGGCCGGCTTGGCCGAGTCTTTCATTACAGAGCAAATTTTCTTCAGGACTGGACAATCAGTGCCGATCTGCCTCAAGGTGGTGAAGCGCTGTGGCGGCTTGATGCAAAGGCCGCAGGCAGCGGTGTAACGGGTGATCTGCTTGCTCATTGTATTGATACCGCTCTCTGGCTGAATGGATCAGTTTCTGATGTGACTGCCATGACAGAAACATTTGTCAAGGAACGAACGCATCAATTGACTGGTAAGAAAGAGCCAGTTGAAATCGATGACGCCTGCTCATTTCTTTGTCATTTCAACAATGGATCTCTTGGGCTGTTTGAAAGCACGCGATATGCCCGCGGGCACAAGGCGCTGTATACATTTGAGATTAACGGTGAAAACATGAGCCTGAAATGGGATCTTCATGATCTCCATCGTCTAGAAATTTTTGACTATAGTGACCAAGGCCCAGAACGTGGTTGGAAAAGTGTCCATGTTACGGATGGGGAGCATCCCTACATGGGAAATTGGTGGGTGCCAGGTTTGGCGATTGGCTACGAGCATTCATTTGTGCATCAGGTAGCTGATTTCTTGACTTCTTACGCAAAGGGCGAACCATGTCATCCAACCTTTCGTGATGCACTTGAAACGCAACGCGTGTGCGACGCCGTGCTTGCGAGTGCAAAAAGTCACGCATGGGCAAAAGTGAATGGCTAGCCGTGCTTTCCCTATGAGTTGCTTTGCTGTATGGGCCGCGATAGGCTGAGGGCAGAAATTTGGGACGAACTGTTGGGGTGTCGTCGATAGCGTGATTTTGTTTCCGAGTCGTACTGTTCATATACGTAAAGCAATCAGTACGCCGTAATCTTGTGAGAATATTTTAATGTACTTCACAATGCCCTGTCCGCACTGCGAGAAGAGTCTCAAGGTTCGTGATGAACTTGTTGGCAACACTGCAAAATGTCCACATTGCCGTGGTTCGATCACCGTCAAGCGGCCTGAGAAATCGGCAACTGGTTCAAAAACAGGGCAGAAAACAAAAGAAGGCGGAGCTGGGCAATCGTCAGAGTCAGTCGATCGAGCGAGAATTTTATCGGTTACTGCCAATACGAATGTAAATGTAGGACTTTATGCCCTATTCGGTCTTGCAGCCACGATCGTCTTCTATCTTCTGCTTTTACCTTTTGCTGGACCAAGAGATGATCGCTCCTACTTAGGCCGTCTCTTCTTGGGTGGGGAGGGTTCGACTCTTGCGACCGGCCAGTGGGTTCCATATACGGAAGTATTCCTGTTCTTCTGGGCAGCAACCATGCTTGTTGGCAAGCTTCGAAAGATTCGTCGGCAGCAGCGAGCCATGTTGTTTGATGTGTTACCTAGTGAGATAGGAGAGAAGATTACAGAAAGAAACCTCGATAAGTTTCTTGAATACATAAGTGAACTTCCCAAAAATGCCGTTGGTAGTTTTCTTGTAACTCGATGTGTACGAGGTCTTGAGCACTTTCGCGTCAGAAAAAGTGCTGCTGATACGGCTACGATGCTCTCAAGTCAGTCAGATCTTGATGCTGGTAGTGTCGACTCGAGTTACACAATGTTCCATGTGTTCATCTGGGCAATTCCGATTCTAGGTTTTCTTGGAACTGTTATCGGTGTGAGTTCCGCTGTTGGTGGATTTACTGATACGCTGAGTAGTTCGAGTGATATGGAGTCACTGAAGGTTGGTCTAAAAAGTATTACAGGTGGTCTTGGTACATCATTTGATACCACACTGGTTGCTCTTGCGATGGCGATGATTCTTACCTTTCCGGTGAGTGCGCTTCAGAAACTCGAGGGTGATGTAATTGGTGAAGTGGATGAATACACCAATGAGTATCTTTTGCGTCGACTTGAAGATGGCAGGAATACTGAAGACCATCGTATGCCTGCTGCAAATCGTAATGACATGCAGGATGTCGTCCAAGCAGCGCTGAAAGTGCATCGTGCAGAGCTTGAGGGTTGGATTGGACAACTCAAGACTCTTGGAAAGGGTGTCGCTGCGGATCTCTTTGATTCATGGAAAAAAATTGATGATAAACAGACTGAGCGAATCACTCAGACGGAACAGTCTTTGACAAAATTTGTTGGAAAACTTGATGGAATGGGTGAGAAGCTTGCTG
Organism: uncultured Planctomycetota bacterium; assembly: GCA_905477565.1. Classification (GTDB taxonomy): domain Bacteria; phylum Planctomycetota; class Planctomycetia; order Pirellulales; family UBA1268; genus UBA1268. The sequence continues at coordinate 540 of CAJQGO010000034.1, read as the reverse complement.
CAAAAGTTGAAGAAGGATGGAGTAATGCTCATGATCGGCTTTATGAAAAGAATGCCGGCCAGGTTGAGCAATTAGGAAAAATGGTTGAGTCAACACGTGATGAGATTGCAGCAATGGCATCTGCTGCACATGACGCGAAGGGGCGGTCAGCAGATCTTATGTCAGAGGCTGCAAGTAGCGTACAAGAGTACGCTCAATCATTACAGAAAAGTCTGTCCGAACTTGCTGAGACGATGGAACGACTCAATGGGCAAACAATTAATGTGGAAATAAAAAAGCGCGGCTGGTTTGGTTTTAGTAGTGAGAAGAAAAAGCAGCCTGAAGAAAATAGTAGAATAAAGTATCGAAACTGAAGTGTTGATTGATTGTGTCTGTTCATGTGTTCGTACAAGGTGGCAGGCTGTGTAATCACATGGAATCAATGTCATGGCCCGTAGGCAAAAAAAGAAGCAGGAAATTTCGCTTTTTCCGTTTCTCGATATTCTGGCATGCGTTATTGGGAACCTGATTCTAATAATCACGGCTGTTGTGCTTGAATCT
>CAJQGO010000033.1 GCA_905477565.1 uncultured Planctomycetota bacterium | reverse complement strand
ACTATGGCTAACTGATTTCGTTCTTTTTGAAAAAGTTCAAGGAGGCGATCAAGCGGCATGGTCTCAGGAACAAAAAGGGCTTTGTGCATCATCTTCCTCAACTCAATTGGCCACCCCATCCAATTCTGTCGAAGGACATCACGAATCGAAACATAACCAAGAATTTGGTCCAGAGATCCTTCGTAAACAGGGAGCCTTGAGTAGCCTGCCATTGCAATTGCTCCCAAAACTTCATCACCTGGCGTATCAATATCAATAGCATCCAGATCAATCCGAGGTCGCATAATATCACGCACCGTTCGCTCGCCTAATCGCAGTGCTTCTGCTGCAACCGCCTGCTCAACCGCTTCGAGAACACCCTCTGCTCTACCTGCCTCCAAAAGATGCTCAATGTCATCGACAGAGACGCTTGGCTCATCTTGCTTATGGGCCCTTAGCACAAACAAAACAGCTGATGTCGAAACTCCCATAAGCCATACAAGGGGACGCGTTACGGAAGCAAAGACCTGCATAACTGGAGCTGCAAAGCGGGCAACATCTTCGGCACGACGCAATGCTAACCGCTTTGGAACAAGTTCCCCAAAAAGCAACGTGCAGAAAGAGAGTAATGCTACAAATGTAGTCAGAGCGACTGACTCTGCGACGGGCTGAATTGCTGGTGGCCCGTTCGCAGCCAACCAATTTGCTATATTACTTACTACCTGACTGCCACCGTAAGCAGCGGCAAGAGTCCCGACTAGTGTGATGCCGATCTGAACAGTCGGCAAGAATTTGTCTGGACTGCTTGCAAGATCAAGTGCTTTCCGTGCTGCTTGGTCACCATGTTCAGCGAGTCGCCGCAATCGTCCTTTTCGACTCGCGACGATCGCCATTTCGGCACCCGAAAAAAAACCGTTTGCCAGAATCAGAACGAAAACGATCAGTAGTTGTTCGACCATCGTTAGGTTAGTTTCACGATTCTGGGGTTAGTGGTGATTGGCTTTGTGAAGTCACTCCTTCACGGCATATTACAACTAAATCATCTCGGTGTATTACTTCGTCACACGCGCAAACACCGAGAATCTCTAAAACCCTGTCGGTCTTGAGGCCTCGTATTCGCTCAAGATCATCTGAACCATAGTTCACAAGACCACGTGCGAAACAGCTGCCGTCAGTTGCTTCAAGTGTCACAACATCACCAACGACAAAATTTCCAGATACAGCCAACACGCCAGCTGGCAACAGACTACTACCTCGCTCCAAAACCGCCTGCCGTGCACCCGCATCGACAACAAGTTTACCCGATACTGATGCAGACCATCCTAACCAACGTTTCTTCGCAGGCATCAAATCATTCTTGCCAAGAAAAAAAGTGCCTACATCGTGTCCCTGCACAAATTCTTGAAGAATGGATTCCTGTCTGCCAGAGCCAATAAAGCAATGAATCCCCACTTCATTTACTGTTTTCGCGGCCTTCAACTTGCTGGCCATGCCCCCCTTGGAAATACCTCCGGAACAATCATGCACCATCGACTCAACCGTTGAATCTATTTCACGTACCGTCGATATCCGCCGTGCCTCTGGATTCTTTGGATCCTGATCAAACAGTCCCTCTACATCCGAGAGCAACACTAGAGCATCTGCACCCAGAAGGGTCGCAACTAATGCGGCTAACTGATCGTTATCACCAAAAGTTGTCTGAAGTTCAGCTGTACTTACCGAATCATTCTCATTAATGATCGGAATCGCACCATATTTAAGAAGAGACCGAAGCGTATTTCGGATATTTAAATATCGGCCCCTGTCATGCATGTCATCCGCAACAAGAAGCAACTGAGCCACATGCCTACCAAAACTTCCCAGTGATCGCTCATATGCCTCTGTTAGACAACTTTGGCCAACCGCAGCAACCGCCTGCAATTCAGGAAGCACACATGGGCGGGTGCTCAGCCCAAGGCGGCCCATTCCAGCTCCGACCGCTCCAGAGCTCACAACAACTACTTTTTTTCCGCCTGCAAGAAGTTCATGGCATTGCTGTCCAATATTTCCAACACGTTCAATGTCGAGAAGCCCCTCCTCAGTCGTCAGGACACGCGAACCGATCTTCACCACCACAAGTTGCGCGGACTGCACAGCCTCCTGTCTTTGTGGATCGATCATAACTTGAAAAATGGGTGAACTGGTCAAAAAGCAACTAATTACATAAACACAAAAACATTACTGTGGATTCTAAAAGGCTCTACGGCTATTGGCCACAGACCTATTTTTTATCAACCTTCGCTTGTCACAAATCATCAAATGTATGAAAGCATTCGAACGGCATATCCCGTCGCTCATTCACACGTCATTATGTACATTGATAAGAGATGCCTCACTTCGAGTAGTTGAATCGGAACCGAATCGAGAAGAATCGTTCCGGCTAGCCGCCACTCTCTCCATATAGGCCGCATCAATATCACCTGTTACGTACTTACCATCAAAAACTGAACATTCGAACGTTACGATCTTTCGATTCCCAGCCTTTGAACACTCTACTAAGTCGTCTAAATCTTGATATACAAGCCAATCTGCATTAATAACTTTAGCGACTTCCTCATCCGTACGATTGAAAGCCACCAGTTCCTCGGAAGTCGGCATGTCTATTCCATAAACATTTGGGAAACGCACCGCTGGAGCCGCAGAACAGAAATACACTTTGCGTGCACCTGCGTCACGCGCCATCCCAATGATTTGCGAACACGTAGTTCCTCGAACGATCGAGTCATCGACGAGGCAGACCACTTTGTCTTTGAACTCTAATGATACCGGACTCAGTTTTTGCCTAACACTTTTTTTCCGAACCGCTTGCCCCGGCATGATGAAGGTACGCCCTATATAACGATTCTTAATAAAACCTTCCCGATAGGGCACTCCAAGACTTTCCGCGAGGGACATCGCAGATGTCCGCCCAGAATCCGGGATAGGCATAACGACGTCGATATCGTGATCAGGACGATTACGTCTAATTTTTTCTGCTAGTTTTGTCCCCATACGAAGTCTTGTTTTGTAAACAGAAACTTCATCAACGATTGAGTCGGGCCTCGCGAGATACACATGCTCAAAAATACAAGGCGAGAGTATCGCCCCGTCAGAGCATTGACGCATATGGCAGTTGTTTTGTGTATCGAAAAAGACTGCTTCTCCAGGAGCCACATCTCGTTCAATCTTAAAGCCCTGAGAAATCAACGCCACCGACTCTGATGCAACCATAAAGTCCTGACCAGCGTCTTTATTTTTTTTTGAGCCGAAAATTAATGGTCTAATTCCGAAGGGGTCCCGAAAACCAACTATGCCGTAACCCGTGATCATTGCGACCACTGCGTATGCCCCTCGACAACGATTATGGACATTACGAACCGCTTCAAACACACCTTCTGGTGTGAGCTTTTGTTGGCCGACCTTATGCAATTCATGCGCGAACACATTCAGAATTACTTCACTGTCACTTGATGTGTTGATGTGCCTCAGGTCAGACTTATAAAGCTCTTCTTCTAGCTCATCCGAATTCGTTAGATTGCCGTTATGAGCGAGAGCAATCCCGTACGGCGAATTGACATAAAACGGTTGAGACTCAGCGGAACTGTTGCAGCCAGCGGTTGGATATCGCACATGGCCAATACCCATAGGG
>CAJQGO010000032.1 GCA_905477565.1 uncultured Planctomycetota bacterium | reverse complement strand
GCAGCGACAGAGTAGCTACGTCGGTTGCCACCGATTCGGGGAGAGAGTCCTTGTCCTGAATACCAGTCATATAGAGCAGGAGAAGTGGCATCGAGTTATTTGCAATGTGACACAGTATTGCAGGATAAATACTTTTTGTTAGCAGCACGATTGTGCCAAGTGCGATGCCAAGAAGAAATGTTTGTGGCATCCTTTCAGGGAGAAGGTGGAAGATTGCGAAACAGATAGCTTGTGCAAAAACAGCAATAGCCATTCGTTGGTTGCTGGGTTTTTCACCGCAAAACGCAGAGAGGACCCACCCTCGAAAGAGTAGTTCTTCAAGGCATGCCGGAAGTATGGCAATGAGAACCCAGGCGAGCCACCAGGGCTGGTCAAGCATCAGAGAAAGTATTCTTTCGGAGAGTTGTTTCATTGCCGGTGACATTTCAATAGTCGTAAGTTCCAGCAGGACAGCGGCACCAAGTATGAAAAGTCCACCACCAGTCAGGAGGCCACCAAGCAGTGCACTGAATCCACCGAGAAAAGATCGCCAACCCGATCCGGCACCCGGCCAATAAAGTGAAAATGTTTTTTGGATATTGACTCGTTGCCACCAAAGAAGAATGACGAGAGGAGCAATAACGGCGAGTTGTTGTGCGGGTATTGCTAACACAATGTCGCTGGGGCTGATGCCTTGAACGTACCAAAGCCCAGCAAGGCCAACAGCAAGAGCAAGCCCACCGTGAATGACACCGGGTACAATTCGAGGCGCCGGTCGACCAAACCCGCTCGCAGCATCTGGGCCACGAAACAGGATGTCTTCGTCAGTGAGCATGATTGCTGTCCCGCGAAGTAGTACCCACGTCACTGCAACACTCGACACCATCGTTATTAGAAGTGGCATAATTCCAGTAATTGGATCGGTCATTATGAATGATGAAGAGTCTTGGCCGCTTTGGTTTGTATTAGTGAGCTTCTGCTGTTCAGTAGGTGGCGGGGTTAAGGCATCCTGCGAAACAACTATTTGGCCAGTAAAAGGTACTGCAGGTACAAGGCCGTTCTTGCTGATACCCGGTAGTAGTGCGACACCAGCAAGTGCACTGATAAGCAAGATAACAGGAGTTAGTGTGTTCTGTGCTTCTTTCACACTTTTCGAGGCAGTTGTAACAGCGAGACTCATTGCTGACGCTACTGAGGAAAGACCAATGAATGAAAGGAGAGTAATGAAAGAGCCTTGTCCAATATTTTGGAGATAGTAATTGGTGGAACCATCTGGGAAATATCTCAGAGAGACAAGAATCGTGAGAAAAATCGAAATGACATTTGCAGCAAGAGTAGCAAGCGTGACACCAAAAATGGCAAGGTATTTTCCAAATACAATGTCCTGTGTTCGGCACGGTACGATGAGAAGTGTTTCAATTGTGCCTCGTTCTTTTTCGCCAGCAATGGCATCGATAGCTGGATAAAAAGATCCGGTCATGGTGAGGACAGCAAGCAGGACAAGTATTGCTCCAGAGATAGGGGCAATGATACTTCGGTCGGCAAGTGTTTCTTCTGGCTCCTTGCCCTCGAATGTTAATTTGATTGGATCAAAGAGGCTCAAGGGAACTCCAGCACGCCCCATTCGTTCCTCACGGACCTGCTCAGCAAACGTTTCGATAAGAGATTTAAATTGTTTTCGTGTTTTATTACTTGCAGGGTGTTGTTCTGAAACATGGGCCGCGAGATTGACCGTATTGAATTCTTTCAGTCCTTGCGTAAATCCCTCTGGAACATCCACCCAGAGATCAACTTTCCCGGCATCGAGCAGTTGCTTTGCTTTCTCGGTTGATTCAATTTCAGCAAAGACGTCACTGGGCCATGTGGGTAAAGGATTCTCTTCTGACTCGAGGAGGATCATGCCGAGACGGGTGGCTAAACGAGGAGATTCAGGTCCGGTGAGAACGAGCGAAAGTGATGTGGCCGACTGTTGTTCTTCTGTTGTTTTCAATCCCGTTCGAACACCAAGAGAACTTGATAAAGCAACCAACGGATACGTGATCATTGGCAAAAGAAGTGTGACGGCAACTGTTCTTCGATCTCGCAAAAATTCGAGCAAATCACGACGAGCGAGTGATAAAGCGGCCCAAAGAGAATGAACGGTACGATTCATGCGGAAGCCTCTCGATCGATCGCATGAAAAAATGCATCTTCAAGCTCTCCAGAATTTCCAACGAGTTCATCACGTGTACCGACGGCGACAATGTGTCCTGTGTTGATAATGACAAAACGATCGCACCTATGTTCTATTTCATGTAGGCGATGCGTCGATAACAAGATTGCATGTCCGCTTTCTCGAAGATGACCCAGAGTGTCAAGCAGATCACGCGAACCCACAACATCAAGGGCATTTGTAGGTTCGTCTAAAACAAGTGCCGGAGGATTATGAACAAGCGCTCTGCCGAGTGAAATTCTTTGGCGCTGTCCAGAAGAAAGCCTTCCCGCAGGACGATCTATGTAATCACGTAGGGAGAGTGTCGTAATCAGCCAGTCGAGACGGTCTTTGATGGCATCTTCTTCAAGACCATGAAGCCGTCCAAAAGAAGTGAGTAATTCACGTGCCGTCAGCCGATCGGGTACACCAGTTGTAGCGGATACATAGCCCAGCGACTGCCGTACTCCAACAGGGTCCGTAATGCTGTCATGGCCACAGACCTCTGCGCGACCAGAAGTTGGTCTTAGAAGAGTTGCAATAATACGAAGAGTTGTCGTTTTCCCAGCACCATTTGCACCGAGTAACCCAACAATTTCACCAGCTGCAACAGACATTGAGATGTTGTCCACAGCCCGAATAATTGTTCCATCACTACCTTGATATTCCTTTACAAGGTTTTCAATTTGGATAACAGGACCATCCAATTTTTTGGGTGTTCTTTCCATCAATCAGTTCTCTACACTTGGTGGAAACTGTCGGCGATTGAGAATAAACCCGGCCGTTGTGAGGAGTATAAATACAAGAATGCAAACAGCTACTATCTGGATGGGAGCCGAATAATCATCAACGAAAAGAGTCATTTCAATCGGTAAACCTT
>CAJQGO010000031.1 GCA_905477565.1 uncultured Planctomycetota bacterium | reverse complement strand
TGGCTCCCGGCTGGATCAAAACCGCGTGGGGCGACCAGGCCAGCAAGGAATGGCAAGACCGGGCTGTGCGGGAATGCCTACTCGAGCGTTGGGGAGAATCTGGAGACATTGCCGACGCGGTTCGATGGCTCATTTCTCCTCAGGCAAGTTTTGTTACCGGGCAGATTATCAACGTCAACGGCGGCTTCCGTACGAATCAGAACAATTAATCCGCTACCTACAACATTGCCGCGAACAAACATGCGTTTATTCACGGCAATGCAATAAGTAAAGATTCCACCGAGAGTTTCATTCAGAAACACCCCGGCCTGGGAGAGCAAGGCGGAATGCCCGCCCAGGCCATTGGGGCATCCTTCTGGGCTCAAGAGGGTTCGGCACCCAATGGGTAGGCCCGCAAACCGTGTTCCTCGAGGTCAAGACCGGACTGCTCGACTTCAGGTGATACCCGAAGCATTCCAATACCTTTCAAGACGCCAAACACAATAGACATTGTGATGAACGCCCAGGCACAGATAGCAACCGTACTAATCAACTGAACCGTAAAGAATGCGCCGACGGTTTCAATTCCATCTGGCAGATCACCAAAGATGCCGGTGGCCAGTCCACCCCAGACACCACAGAGGCCATGAACAGGCCAGGCACCAACTGGGTCATCAATTTTCAGCTTCTCAAGAAGCAGAACACCCATGACAACCAAAACACCGCCGATAGCACCGATGATGAGTGACTCAGGCTGTGACACACGATCACAGTTTGCTGTGATCGCTACTAAGCCACCGAGCACACCATTGAGTGCCATCGTGACGTCCGGCTTTCCAAACAGACCCCATGCCGTAATGAGTGCCGCTACAGCACCTGCAGCAGCAGCCAAGGTTGTTGTCAGAGCAATATAGGTCGTTGCATTTGCGTTTGCAGCTCCGGCATACGTCAACTGACTACCTGGATTAAACCCATACCAGCCGACCCAGAGAATAAACACGCCGAGGGCTGCAAATGAGATATTGTGCCCCGGTATTGGTGAGCTTTTTCCATCTTTTCCAAAGCGACCGATACGCGGCCCAAGGAAGATTGCACCAGCGAGACCGGCAAAACCTCCAACTGCGTGTACTACAACACTTCCCGCAAAATCTTGGAAGCCCATGGCATCACACCATCCGCCACCCCATTTCCAGGCACCACTAATCGGGTAAATGAGACCAGTCAAAATTGCACTGTAGACGAGATAGGCTGAAAACTTCATCCGTCCGGCAACAGCACCTGAGACAATGGTCGCTGCAGTCGCTGCGAAAGCCACCTGAAACAGAAAGTCAGCGTAGGAACTGTAATCACCATAGCCAGTGCCATCAGAGGCAACGACAAAAGGTGTGAAACCGCCCAGCCATCCATCAACAATCCATCCATCTCCGGGATACATGAGGTTAAAGCCGATAAACAGATACAGCAGAACTCCTACACAGAGATCCATCACGTTTTTTGAAAGAATATTCACCGCATTCTTTGCAGAATTGAGTCCTATCTCAACCATCGCAAACCCGGCCTGCATGAAAATGACGAGGACAGCACAGATAAACATGATCAGGGTGTTGATCGTGTAATCTGACTCTGCAATGTAGGAGGATAACGCCTCGGCAGTTGCGTCTTCTTTCGATGCTTCTGCCGGAGCAGGCTTCTCGGCAGAGTCCTCCGCAGCTGGAGTCACTTTCTCTGTACTCTCTTCTTCCTGAGCACATGCCACAGGTGCGATGGAAGTCATTACAACTCCGACCGCAAGTGTTAATGCTGCTCCGATGAGCAGACTAGAAATCAATCGATCCCCTGTAAATTTCATAGCAAACCTCCGCCTAAACAGATGAATTGGAAGGAAGGCAGGACCGATGTCCTACCCTGTCGCTGTGCTGCACCGTTGTGGTGCATACCACGCCACGAGAATCCCTCTTTGCAAAGGCTGTGCCAAAACGAGGCGAAGACCGCAGGACTATGAAAACTGCCTAAAAAACTGCTTTCCAGACAGTCGCACCACAGTGGCGGGTCACTCTGACCATTTTTTTCGCCTGCTTGCAAGGCAGCGATGCTGGCAATGCAGGCAATGCAGGTGCTCCTGCAAAAATCACTGGTTGACAACGTGCTTAGAAGGTAACAATTCGTGCCTCGTTGCCATCCACAGCTGCTGTGACACATCCGGCCTGCTCGCAGACCGATCTATCAAGTTTGTCGAGAAGACTATTCTCAACACCTATTCCGGCTGTTGAGAGGAAATTAGCAAGAAGACGAAAGCCTCCTTGAGTGAGTATTGACTCGGGATGAAACTGCACGCCATAGAGATGTTCGTGTCGGTTCTCAATAGCCATGATCACACCATCCTGCGTCCGTGCCGTCACCTGCAGTGTCTCTGGCAGTGATTGTTCTTCCGCAATAAGAGAATGGTATCGACACGCAGACATTGGATTTGGAATTCCTGAGAATAGGTCGGTGCATTCATGCATAACACTGCTCATCCGACCATGTCGTGGCTCGTTGCTCTTGAGAACAACTCCACCAAGGGCTTCAACAATCACCTGATGTCCCAGGCAGACACCCAATATCGGAGTGGACCCCCGAAACTTTTGCACACATGCTATCGAAACACCTGCTTCTTTTGGTGTGCACGGACCGGGTGATATGACAAGTGCTTGTGGCTTTGCTGATTGTATTTCCTCAAGATCGGTTTCATGGCTCGGGAGGACTTTGACCTGTGCCCCAAGAAGCACGAAATATCGTGCCAGATTAAAAACAAAACTGTCTCGATTATCGAGAACAACAATCATGTTGAGCCCCCCGCAACAGTGGACTCGAACACCGACAGCATCCCCTCTGCTTTATGAAGACT
>CAJQGO010000030.1 GCA_905477565.1 uncultured Planctomycetota bacterium | reverse complement strand
AGCCCTTGATCAGCCAGAAGACTCGCAATGCTTTTTGTAACAGTCGCATCGTGAGCCACTTTAGAAACAACAACTTCGGGCAACCAAAGGCCAATCCCAATACCAAAGCCACATTGTTCCTGAACAGAACGAGCTTCTTGCGAAATTATTCTCTCAAGATCGTCGCGTGACCGACAGGGATGGACGTTCGTGCAATAGGACAAGGGATAATGCATGGCCTGCTCTGTTCCCAAAAAAGTGATTTATGTTGATGAAATTGCCTAAAACCTCAATAGCTCACTGTCTCAAATTCATATCTGGCAAGAACATGTCATTGGCTCTTCCTTTCAACCCAGATATCATCCACCCCTATCTCTTTGTCTATCTCGTAAAGACATTTCCGAAATACGTCTTCGGCATATCTAGCCGTGTTTTAAGGCTGTTACATCCAGCATTCGTTCGAGAGCAACAACAGACCAGTGTGCAGTATCTTGATCAACACGAATTACATTGACAGGATTCCCTGACTCGAGGTGCTCAAGGCTCCAACAGAGATGTGCCAAATCGATACGATACATAGTTGCGCACATACAAACCGTCGGTGAGAGAAATCGGATCGTCTGTTCAGGGTGCTCTTGCTCGAGGCGTCTCACAAGATGAAGTTCTGTGCCTATTGCCCACGACGTGCCAGGGGCAGCAGTTTGTATCTGATTAATGATGTAACTCGTTGAGCCAGCGAGGTCAGATTTTTCGACAACCTCCAATGCGCACTCCGGATGGACCAGAACTTTGACATCTGGAATGTTCTCTCGCATCGTGGCAACATGCTCCGGACGAAACATTGCATGCACGCTGCAATGGCCCTGCCAGAGAATCACTCGACTTTTTTCCAGAGTTGTTGAATCATTGCCACCAAGTCGTGGATCATGAGGATTCCACACACACATCTGCTCAAGTGGGACACCCATTGAGTTGGCGGTATTCCGGCCAAGGTGTTGATCCGGAAAGAAAAGGACTCGTTTCGTTTTAGCAAAAGCCCACTCAAGAACAGCACGAGCATTACTTGATGTGCAAACAATGCCACCATGTCGACCACAGAAAGCCTTCAGGCTGGCGGCAGAATTAATATAGGTCACTGGAGTAATATCACCGGTGTCAATAATCTCACCGAGATCAGCCCATGCATCCTCCACCTGTTCAATTGCTGCCATATCAGCCATTGAGCAGCCCGCTGCAGTATCAGGCAATACGACATTCACTCGTGAACCATTTCGACCTGCCATCTGCTCAGGTCGATTGACAAGAATGTCTGCTGTCTCTGCCATAAAGTGAACACCGCAAAACACAATGGCTTCGCAGTCTGTTCGTTCTGCGGCAGATTTTGAGAGTTGGTAGCTATCGCCTCGCAAATCTGCATGAGCAATCACAGCATCCTGTTGGTAGTGATGGCCAAGAATCAGCACACGCGACCCGAGACGCTGTCGAACTTCGTCAATCCGACTCGCCAGAGTAGCATCATCCAGCTTTCGATAGGCCTCTAACGGACCCGCTGCCAGAGGCTCATTTGTTGGTATTTCCACTCTCATCATCCCTACAGTATAGGCTGTCGCGGCGGTCCCTGTGCGGCGACCGTCTGGCATCTTATACTTCTGGCTTCTCGTTGGAAGCAACGAGATGGCCATCCTCCGATGTTGGCTACTGTTTCCGATTAACCCTTTCACCGTTGCACAGAAGGCTGGCGAGCGTCCATGGCGAAAAAGATCGCAAAGAAAAAGGCTGCCAAAAAAACAACAAAGGCTGCCAAAAAAACAACAAAAACAGTGAAGAAGGCTGTCAAAAAAACAGCCAAAAAGAAGGCTGTTAAAAAAGTTACGAAAAAAAAGGCTGCGACTAAAAAAGCTGCCAAGAAAGTAGCTAAGAAAGCCGCCAAAAAGCGAGCAACCCGAAAAAAGGTTGTGAAAGACGTTCGCCTGAAGGCGTACTGGGGAGTCTTTAACTCCGGCCTGAAGCGTCTTGCTGTCTTCGAATATGCTGACAAGCGTGCTGCCGAAAAGAAGGCAAAAGAACTCTCGAGTGGGCCAAAAGGCAATCACTTCATCCAACTCGTGAAAGAGCCAATCACTGAGGCATAACGCATTTGCCGTGGGGCTGCACGATTATGTGTTAGCCCCACGGGCTCTGCCAGTCACCCCAGGCCTCAAGATACCGTGCCAGTCCCGATGACTCGGTTGCTTTGCTCCGAATCCAGATATGGGCTGCTTCAATCAATGACTGTTCGTCTGCCAGAGAAATTGCGCCGGCAACTACACGGCTCCGCAGATAAACAAAGTACGTGTCCAGTACATCACTTCGACAATAGTCGTGGATTTCACGTGCTCGGCCACCGTCCCAAAGGTCTTGAACCATGTGACCAGCCACATCAAGCTTTCCCGGCTTGCCGATGAGGTTGGCAGCCAGAGAAAGCCCTCCCACAAATCGGCTTGCACCGTTATTAGTTAAAAATTCGTGCAGGTCGAGATGTGCAGCACTGTTGAATCGATTTCGTGGCTGCTCAAAACTGCGAGCATTTTCGGCAATCCACTCAGGAATACCCAGTCCATACCGAAACGCACAGACCTCAAGCAGTGGCATATCAAAACCACGGCCGTTGAATGAAACAAGCTGTGGCTGACCATTTTTCCGCCAGCCTTCCCAAAATAATCGCACGATTTCATGAGGGCGCGACATTTCCTCATCAAGAGCTACAAGATCGATCAATGAATAGTCATCGGCAACCGTGGCAACAACAAGTGACACCGGGAGTTGAAATGTATATGGAATAAAATCTTTCCCATTTTGCTCAAGAAGTTCGGAACGGTACCGCTGAATTGCTTCGGTCGGTGAGAGTTTTTCTCCCGGATAACGAATTTTTGCAATGAGTTCTCCGTCTGCTGCTGACTCGATATCAAATACGAGTCGTGCTGTCTTTCGTTTTGCCATTCGGAAACTCTCCTTCTAAAATAAGACGGCAGTAAGTCGATAATCGTCATGAGAATATCGGGGCACGAATTCCTCTTTCTCTCCACTGCACACCCGCGCCGAGGAATTCCAAAACCCTCTATCAACTCCGCAATGGCAATCTCACCATCAACCTGATGCGGTTTACCATTGAGAGTATCGTTTATGTTTATTGAATTTGATCGAGTGGAACTGGTGATCGCTGTTTATCAGATTCGACCACGGCCGCGAGCACCCTCTGAATTTCATACGCATCCCAAAAGTCGGCAAGGGGCACCACCGGCTCACCACCGCCGATCACAGTCAACATGTCGGCGGCCTGATTAATAAAGCTATGTTCGTACCCAAGGACATGTGCGGTAGGCCACCATGATGCCGCGTAGGGATGGTTGGCGTTGCCGTCCGTGACATTAATTGTGCTCCAACCCTGCAACTCTGCTGGGAGAGTTGCGTCGTACCAATCAAGCTCATTCATGCGCTCAAAATTGAATCGAATCGCTCCGTTTTCACCGTGTATCTCCAGACGATTTGCATTCTTATACCCCGTCGAGAGACGCGATGCCTCGAACGTGGCCAATGCACCACTGGCCATTTTGGCAACGAATAGCACGATATCATCGACCGTGCTTGCACCTTTTTTCTGACTTGTCGCGGCGCCGCGTCCTGAAATTTCTCCGCCGCCGCTCTCTAAAATCACTCGCTCTTTGATCACCGTTTCCATCGTGGATCCAATCACCTCGCTGACTTCATCACCCGTGATGAATCGAGCAGTATCGATGGTATGGGCGCACAGATCACCCAATGCTCCGGATCCGGCCACATCACCCTCGAATCGCCACATCAGCGGTGTATCTGGTCCGGCCCAATCTTGAAGATAACATCCCCTGATCTGATAAATCCGACCGAGCTTCCCTGCTGCACACAATTGATGAGCGAAGGCTATTGCAGGACATCTTCGATAGTTGTACCAGACAAATGTTTTTCCAGTCGCCTTCTCTGCAGCTTCCACCATCTGACGAGCATCGCTCAACGTCCCCGCCAGAGGTTTTTCGCAGGCGACATGTTTTCCAGCTTCGAGTGCCGCAATCGTGTGTTCGGCATGCACATTGTTGGTGGTCACTACATCAACCAGATCAATCGCTTCGGAATGAACCGCCGATTTCCAATCCGTTGCACAGTGCTGCCACCCCCAACGGTCGGCAAATATTTTTAGCTCTTCCTGATTACGGGCCGCGACCGTGTGCATCACCGGCTTACAGGGCAGATCAAAAAACTTATTCACCTTTAGATACGCATTTGAATGCGCTCGGCCCATGAATTTCGTTCCAATCAGGGCGATATTACAAAGGTTGGTATTCGCAGTCTTAGCAGACATCTTAAAACTCCTGAATTGGAAAACTATTTGAATCGCTCGGTAGCACGTACATCAATATTGCACGTCCGTCCACTTTTGTTCTCGACTGCTCTGGATAATCGCATCACAGATTGCCATCTCCTTATGGCCGTCGACAAACGTACTCCAATCGGGATTGTCCGGCATTTGACCCTTCTCTACCGCGCGATACACATTGCGGAATAAATTCTTGGGGCCATCCGGGTAGGCTTCGGGATGACCACCCGGGTAATGGGCATACTCTTTGGCAGCGTCGTGCAGCAAGGATGGATCTTTGACCAAGATTTCATTGGCTTTTTCCCGATAACCGATCCACATATCGTTTGGTTTCTCTTGATCCCATGCTAATGCACAGCGGGATCCATCGAGTTCGAACGAAAGCCGATTCTTCCGACCGGCTGAAACCTGGCTGACACTGAAAACACCACGAGCCCCGCCCGAGAGTTCAATCAAGACGGAGGCATAATCCTCGGTGTTGATCTCTTGCGGTTCGTAATCACTGGGCGAGAGTTCCTTGCCGGCATATGTCTCAATTTGTTTCTTGGGTTTCATTCGCGTCTTGTGTACGGTACGCATGTCGGCCATGACGCGAACGATGCTCTCGCCGGTGATGAACTGCAAGAGATCACACCAATGACTTCCAACGTCCGCGACCGCTCGACTGTCTCCTGACATTTCAGGTTGCAACCGCCAATTCCAGTCTGTTTGGAGGTACAGCCAGTCTTGCAAATAGGAGCCGCGGAGAGTGAATACTTCACCCAACTCCCCTTGTTGGACCATTTGTCTGGCGTGCTGAACCAGCGGATAGTAGCGATAGTTGAAATCAACGGCATGGATCAGACCCGACTCCGATGCAAGCTGAACAAGTTCCCGGCTCTCTGTACTGTTCATCGCAAGAGGTTTTTCGCTGATCACATGCTTGCCGGCAGCAAGGATATCTTTGTTTACCTGATAATGCAGGTGATTGGGTGTGCAATTGTGAACGACACGGACCTGAGGATCGGCCAGAAGTTCACGGTAATCGCCGTACGACTTCTCAATGCACAAAAGATCAGCCTTACTGCGGGCCAACTCGGCATTGGCTTCGGCCAGGGCAACAAATTCGACGTTTCCCAATCGCCTTCCAGCCTCGACATGTACCGGACCAATAAATCCAGTGCCGATTACTCCGGCTGCGATCTTCTCTGCCATTGTCTCACTCTCCTTTAACTCTAGAAATAAACCCGCGCCGTCGCTTTGCTCAACCCACGACTTGTGATCTTATCGGTTCGCTGATAGTTCTAGCAACCGGCCGAGCATTGTTTTGCGTCAGGCACCTCGAGATGAGCTGCTTCTCAATGGATACCAGCGAATGGTTTGGAAAGTGATTGTAAACACCCGTCCACCAGTTCCGCCGAGTGCTGCATTTTTGGCCAAGGCTTGACTGTAGGTTGCCAACAGCACAATTGCGTCCTGTTGCTACTGAATATCCAGCCTCAGATAACCAACTTCCTTTGTCGTTTGACGGTTCAGATTCCCGGTTCACTCGCAAGCCAAACGTCGTTGCGATGCATCACAATCGCTTGTGCCAAAACTGCACATTGCCGCTCCCTCCAGAACACTCGTTCGGATGATGCGACTGGTGGCCACCGAGCCCTGTTCACAGGTTTCTACTGAACATACCGTTGGTTGCTATAAATAACCCGTGGCTCAAAAATTTCTGCCGCCATTATTTGACACAGCGGCATGAAAAACGCCTCGGAGAGAGCGTCGCACAAGCCAAACAGCGGCTGGAGTCCCGGAACCTTGCGAAACCAGTGGGAGGCATGGTCCAACCCTGATAAGATACCTCCTAAGAATTCTTCTGACTTTCAAAACAGGCGACTCAATGGGCTTTTCTGACCGCGGATATTACCGCTTTGACAACTCATTTCAGCGACAATCTGATTGGACCGCGGTGATCACTCTCATCATTGCCAATGTTGCAGTATGGGTACTCAATCTCTTTGGTGGTCGTAATTTTTCCATCAATAACATTCTCGCACTTCGAGGAGATCTCCCCGAACATCTGCTGGAATGCTGGAAGCTTATTTCCTATGGCTTTGCACATGACGCACAATCACCCTGGCATCTTGCATTCAATATGCTTGCCATCTTTTTTTTCGGGAGAGCTGTCGAACAGGTGCTTGGTAAAGCAGAGTTCCTTCG
>CAJQGO010000029.1 GCA_905477565.1 uncultured Planctomycetota bacterium | reverse complement strand
GGCAGACTGTCAGACAAACTCTCTAACTGCGCGAGAGCGTCTGGCATCGTTCCCTCCTGCGCAGCAGCAGCGAGCGTCTCAGCCAATTGACGCAACCAAAACTCTCTCTCATTACCCTTCGCCAGTTTCGCGACCTCTTCAAGGACCTGAACCTGCTTGGTGAGCAGCTTTGCAATATCGGCACCTGTCTTTCCTTGCATCTTCTGCTCAATCGCTCGTAACTGCTCAAGAAATGGCTGCAATGTCTCAGATGTGACATCGCCTGTTTGAAAAGCAACACCATCCACTTCAGGTGAAAATAAAGAGAACGACTCGGCCATCGTCTCACTGCCGGAAGGCAATTTTGGAAGATCAAGTGGTCGCCAGACGTTGCCAAAGCGAACCAACGATCCGACAAAGACCTGACCACCACCAGCGCTGACTTCCTCCGTTAGCGCAACCACGTTGTCGTATCCAACAACATCGTCACCCTCTCCCTCTGAAGACTTTGGAAGAACACCTGGTAAGCCTGCCAACATTGCCGTCCATTGTGTCTGGGGAGTGACTTCCTTCTGCTCTTGGGAGAGTCTTCCAAAACGCTCTTTGGCTACCTTTACTTGTGCACGCACCCGATCAAGTAGTTCTTGGCGAAAACCCACTTCCGTAAGCTCTGCCTCTGACGGAAGCAGTCGCTGAAATTGCGACTGATCACGATTGGCTAACGCAGTAACAATCTCTGCCGTTGCCTCTTCAGGGGAAAGAACCTTCCAGCCATCCAAAATGCCATCTTCGTTCGAATCAATACCCCAGCGAGATCCAGCCTCTCCCAGCCAGCGACACTGGTCCGGTTTTGTGTTGTGGTCTGTATCTAAATCACGATAGACCTCAAGCCCATCCTTATAATAACTCCATTGATCCACTACCCGATCACCATTGGTATCCGCAAACCGTCGTAGCAGAATTCCTTGAGAAGAACGCACCACCCACGAAGTCATGTCATTTGCTTTTTCCATCGCAAGCGTCGCCGTCTCGGCTCCGGTGTCGTCCGGAATGTCATACTGGACACTCTGTTTAGGTTTCAGGCCGAGAGCGTATGCAACAGTGGGCTGCGCGGCCCGCGTTTGACTCGCAACACTTCCAAGCAGGCAGCAGAACAAGACAACACAACTTATTGAGAGTTGGACACGACAACGAGGCACACGGTGACCTGGCATTGGATTGAGACTCCTTATTTCGAGCATGAGCAGAACTTCTGAGAGGAGCCTACCCTGAGATGGGGATTGCCGTCAGCGCCGACTTTGAGGTGGCCCCGACAACGTAAAAATTGACGACCGGTTGCAATCGCACATCACGGGAGGTTAGTTTCCATCCTAGATTATTTGTTTTTTGGCTGCTGCGCGCGTAGCTCAGTTGGTTAGAGCGCCACCCTGATAAGGTGGAGGTCCCTGGTTCGAGTCCAGGCGCGCGCACTCTGTTGGAACATCGAGCCGAATAGGGTATCGTGTCATCAGCTGTGCAACTGAAGAACTACCGCGTTTTACAAACTACTTTACGCGGGGACGTAGCTCAATTGGGAGAGCACCGCCTTTGCAAGGCGGGGGTTGAGGGTTCGAGCCCCTTCGTCTCCACTCGATTATCATCCCGTTACCACGTGACCACTTACAAACCGACCAGGTTTTTGCGACACAATGACGACGTATTCAGGTGGTCATTGTGGAGTCGCAGATTATGTTACCGGCCTCCAAACACGTGGCGATCTCGAGTCCTGCCTACGGGTGCACCTTGAACATGACGGTGATCAACAGCCACTTCTTGTTGCCCTAGGGGTCGATGTCATCGGGCTGAAACAAATTAACGACACCAGTGGCTTTCTCGCGGGTGACAAGCACCTTGCTGCAGCTGCAGCAAAACTTGTTGATGCTACAACACTTTCACATCTCCAGTCTCGTCTTGGTGGTGATGAACTTGCGGCTATCTTTCTTGGCCCTCATGCCTTGGAAAACGCAACAGCTGCAAAAGAAAAATTGCTCGCATGCCCAAAGGCTCCAAACATTCGATGTGGTATCGCACCTGCCGCTGCCGGTGACACTGCTGCCTTACTCATTGAACGACTGTACACAGCTATTCGAAAAGCCTGATCCAAACACTCCCCGCCCTCCTCACGCCTTCCTGACCAAGCACACCCCGGATATTCCCTATGCCCTCCGCTAATGAGTTGAATCCTTCAGATGAATCAACACGACGAGACACTATTCGCAACGTGGCAATAATCGCGCACGTTGATCACGGCAAGACAACGCTTGTTGACTGCCTTCTTCGTCAAAGCGGCCAATTCAGAACAAGCCAGCTTGAAAAAGAACGCATACTCGATTCTGGTGACCTTGAGCGAGAACGCGGCATTACGATACTGTCAAAAAACATTGCGATCCAATGGCAAGGCGTCAAAATTAATATCATTGACACCCCTGGACATGCTGATTTTGGTGGCGAAGTTGAACGAGTTCTTCGGATGGCCGATGGCGCGGTTGTGCTTGTTGATGCCGCTGAAGGACCAATGCCTCAAACACGTTTTGTTCTTGGAAAGGCTCTAGAAGCCCGGCTCCG
This sequence comes from uncultured Planctomycetota bacterium, assembly GCA_905477565.1. GTDB lineage: Bacteria > Planctomycetota > Planctomycetia > Pirellulales > UBA1268 > UBA1268. Next base: position 1,847 of record CAJQGO010000029.1, on the reverse strand, counting down.
TCCAGTTGTCATTGTGAATAAAATTGATCGGCCGGATGCACGGCCGCATGAAGTGCTTGATGAAATCCTCGAACTTTTTCTTGAACTTGGGGCTGACGACGACCTCGCTGACTTCCCCTATCTTTTCGCATCGAGTCGAGATGGGTACGCCTCTGCTGATGAAACTGCACGCTCTGGCTCCATGCAACCTTTATTAGACCTGATCATCGAAAAGATTCCGGGCCCTGTCGTTGATGACGAAGGCCCCCTTCGTATGCTTGTCACTACACTTGACTGGTCTGACTATGTTGGCCGAATTGCTGTTGGCCGAATTGAATCCGGGAAACTCGTCAAAGGTGGCACTATTCTCCGATCGACGGCGGATGGCAGTCTTCGTCCAGCAAAAGCATCGGGGCTTCAGGTCTTTGATAAGCTTGGTCGGGTTGACACCGATGAAGCAACGGCAGGCGACATTGCCGCTGTAAGTGGAATCGAACCAATCGAGATCGGTGATACGCTTTGCTGCTCGAACGACCCACAACCACTCGCACGCTTAGCAGTCGACGAACCAACCCTGAGCATGGTGTTTGGCATAAACACATCACCATTAGCTGGACGTTCTGGCACATTTCTTACAACACGGCATCTTCGGGAGCGACTACTTAAGGAACTTGAACGTAATGTAGCGTTACGGGTTGAGCCAATCGCTGGCACGGAACAGTTCTCCGTTTCAGGACGTGGCTTGCTTCACTTATCCGTACTCATTGAAACCATGCGGCGTGAAGGATTTGAATTATCTGTCGGCAAACCACGAGTAATCTTGCGGCAGGAGGAGTCTGGCCTGCTAGAACCTTTTGAATCACTGGTGGTTGAAGTTCCACAGGACAAACTTGGACCAGTAATGGAACTTGTCGGAGCCAGAAGGGGCCAACTCTCCCACATGGGTTCACGCGGGAACTTTACGCACGCCGTATTTTCGATACCCGCTCGAGGCCTTATCGGACTTCGAACTCGTGTACTCAATGCGACACAGGGAACCGCCATCATGCATCATCGTTTTGAATCATGGCAGCCGCTTGAGGGTGATGTAGGCGGACGGGCCAATGGCGTTCTTGTGTCAATGGTTAAGGGAAAAGCTGTTGCGTTTAGCCTTGATAGCCTGCAGCAGCGTTCTGAACTATTTGTCGCGCCGGGGGACGATGTCTATGAAGGGATGATCGTCGGAGAAAACGCCCGAAGCGACGACATGACCGTCAACCCAACAAAAGAGAAAAAACTCACAAACATACGGGCTGCTGGAAGTGATCGAAACATTCTTCTGAAGCCGCCACGGAATATGTCGCTCGAGGAATCACTGGAGTACATCGAAGAAGATGAACTCGTTGAAGTCACTCCTGAAGCTATTCGGCTCAGAAAAATCCTTCTTGGTGAACATGAACGACGCAAGCATGCTCGTCAACAGTCAACATCCTGATGTTGATGTGTACTCTGGAAACTCATTGAAGGCTGACTGTGCACAGGTTCCGGTACATTCTTGCTTGGACTTTTGGCAGTCCTTGAATAAAACCGATCCTTCACGTTAAAGCAGATTCCCAGACCCCCTTTACGCAGAGAAGTCGTACACCTTTCCAGGCTGAATCAGTTCAACATCCAAAATGTTGTGCGATGCTAATTCATGAGCAATTTGCTCTGCGTAGCGTGGTTTTCGATGTACAACAATCCAACGAACAGGTCTTTTCAACTTCTGCAATTCTTCTACAAATGTTTTGGTGCAGTGATGACCAGATTTCTTTGCCAAGTCTGCAAGGCAATCTGGAAAGCTAATCTCGAGAAAAACTGCATCCAGCCGATCTAATCCATTAAGGTGC
>CAJQGO010000028.1 GCA_905477565.1 uncultured Planctomycetota bacterium | reverse complement strand
AGTGAGACAGTGCCCGAGTTGAGGTCATAATACGCGCCAACGATGTCTATCGAACCGTCGTCTTCAAGACCTTTTAAGATTTCACTTTGGTTTCGGATCATTCTCACTGCCATGCGAATATTTTCCCGGCAAATGTGCGCAACATAATCAGGGTTCGCACTTGTCTTCTTTCCACTAAATGGTTGTGCGATTTCAAGAGCAGGGCGAATCTTGGCCAGCATCGGTGTGATATTCCCTAGTTGAACGTTATCAATAGCTGCTTGGATAGCACCACAATGGGTGTGCCCTAAAACCAGAACCAGTTTGGCACCAGCCACATGACACGCAAACTCCATGCTGCCAAGAATGTCTTCATTCACAAAGTTGCCAGCCACGCGTGCAACAAAAATATCTCCAACACCACGGTCAAAGACGTCCTCAACCGGGATTCGACTATCGAGGCATGACAAGATGACAGCTTTTGGAAATTGTCCCGCGTATGCTTCACGAACTTGTTTTGAGTGATTTCGCTCTGTCAGGTTGTTGGACACAAATCGTCCGTTACCTGCCATAAGTTCATCCAAGATGCTCTGAGGCGTAAGCTGAGCTTGTTGTTCTCGAGTAAGGACATTGGGGACGGGCTCAGAGGCTCGACCCTCAGTGGTCGCCAGAAGGAACACTGGCAAAGTACACACGATTGAGGTCAAGAAAAAACGGGTCATAGTAGCGGTTCCGTTGAGAGCAAAGACGACGTGATACAAACTGTTTGACGTGGCAGGTTTAGGGCCAACAATTCAGTTGATGCGATAAAAATTCGATGTGACGAACGCAGCAGTTTTACTCTTTTTCTACCTTTTATGGAAGAAATAGTTCTTTGATCCGTTTCAACGTCTGCTGCCGATGATCTATGCCGAGTCCATCCCCACGAGTGGGATAAATCACGGAAGTGTCGCTTTTGGATGCCAGGGGCTAGCACTCGATGTCTGCAAACTCAGGGCAGGGCATTGAGAACGAGTACTCGCAGGAGATACTTTTCCGTCCATTGAGAGAAATAGATCGGACATTCAATAGAAGTGTTCCAGTAACAAACTTATCCAAGCTGTTTTCGATAGAAGCCGTCAGCGTTACTGGTTTTTTCTGTACAACAATGCTTTCGTCCGATGTGACTGAAACACGAACTATATGCTTTTGCCCAAAAGAAGTGTCTTCCGTCATGCAAAAGAGAAGTATAAGGAGGCAGGTGTTTGTGACTTTTATATATAGTGAGTGCACTATCAGTTGACTTTCAGGCTTATAAATTGTGTTATGAAATGACGCCTCGTTGCCGGGTGGTTTGATCAGAAAGATTATGTATTATGAAGATCTGCGGTTTCTTTGTCATTTCTTTATCAATTACGTGTCTTTGTTTCGCAGAAACTTCTCGTGTTGAGCAGCCACCCAACATCATTATCTTTCTAGCCGATGATATGGGGCTTGGAGATACAAGTGCGTATCAGGATTGGACAAAGAATCCGGATTCATTGCAGCTATCGACGCCGGCGATGGAACGTCTCGCGATGGAAGGTGTTCGCTTTACAGACGCACATTCGCCATCAAGTCGATGTTCCCCGACGCGATATGCCTTGCTGACTGGACGCTACTGTTGGAGGACCCGACTGAAACACTGGGTTTTATTTGGAGTTCATTGCCCACCACTCATTGAACGGGAACGGATTACATTTCCGGAGTTTTTGCGGGCTGCAGGTTATCAGACAGCGATGTTTGGAAAGTGGCATCTCGGTCTAACCTACCGAAACAAAGAAGGAGATGCAGCCACGGGATGGGATGATGCTGATCTTACCAAGCCGATTGCTGATGGTCCTCTCGATCATGGGTTCGATACATTTTTTGGTGTGTCCCGAAGTCATGGAACCTCTGGTCCAGATGGACAAAAGAAAAACAGCCCGACGCAACGGATTGGGCCGGGCTGGATCGAAGGACGGTCGATTCTTGGTGCGACGGGTGACGGGAAAAAACTGGATGGCTCGTATCAACTTGATGAGGTTGGACGAACGCTTGATAAAAAAGCACTCAACTTTTTGGAGCAGGCTGCATCCCAAACACAGCCCTTCTTTCTTTATTTTGCTTCTCCTTCGAATCACAGCCCGTATACCCCATCAGACGCATTAGGAGAGGATCCTGTTGTTGGTGCGAGCATGTTCAAAAGTGGCACGTCAACAAACAGTGAGAGACTTGATTTTGTGTATCAAAATGACGTTCATGTTGCACGACTGCTTGATTTTCTTGATAGGACTCCTGACCCACGGCGACCGGGCCACATGCTACGCGAGAATACATTGTTTCTGTTTTCGAGCGACAACGGAGCTGAGCGACCATCAAAAGTCTGTACTGGCCCGCTTCGTAGCCATAAAGGGTCAGTTTATGAAGGAGGTCATCGAGTGCCGTTTCTTGCCAGCTGGCCACACGGAGGCGTAGGAGATGGGCAGGCGGGAACTTTAACCCGTGATTGCACAAGGCTGTGTGCCCTCAACGATATGTTCGCCACAGTGGCAGAAGCTATTGGTAAGCCGCTTCCACCTCTTCATGGTCATTCGTATGGAGCAGAAGACAGTATCAGTCAACTCGCGGCGATGAAAGGAGTCCTGACTGA